>JADGGV010000077.1 GCA_019689775.1 Gemmatimonadota bacterium | reverse complement strand
GCCACGCCCCGCCCGCCCTGGAATACAGTTTGGGAGACGTTCGCGTTGAGATTGAACGTATTCGGTTGGTTGAAGATCGAGCCGACCGCCTGCGCGCGCGCGTTCTCGAACACGTGTTGGAACGAGTGCGTCAGCCGGAGCTGCGGCAGCGCCGCGGCGCGCGCCACCGTCGCCTGGGCGTCCGCGAGCTCCGTCCGGGCCGCCGCCTGCCGCGCCTCGTCCCCCGCCCGCAACGCCCGCATCACCGCGTCGGCCAGCGGGAGCGCCAGCGTGTCCGTTCCGGGGGAAGCCTGCGGTAGCGCCTGCGCCAGCACCAGCAGTATCTCGATCAGCATCTCGTCACTCGCCGATTGATGGACATCCTGCTTCCGCCCTCGCCGGACCCCGCGCGGGGCGCGGGCGCGGCGCCGCCCGGCGGCGCGCCCGGATGCGGCTCGCCACCACCGCCCGCCGCCGGAGGAACTTCCGTTCGAGCGTAACCGCCTATAATGGGGGGAAAGGCCGTCCGGTTGAAGCCCCCCGGGGTGGGCGGCGTGCCCGGGGCCGGGTCGCCGGCCGGCCGGTGCCCACGTCCCGATTCTTGCATACCGCCGGCGGCGGAGCGGAGATCCTGGATGGAATGGGGAGGCGAGTGGCCCAGACGAGCGTGGGCGGCCCCGCGGGCGAGGGCCGGCGACGGGTCGTGATCGAGGGGGTCGCTCCCGAGATCGACTGCGGGGCGTTCCCGATCAAGCGCACGGTCGGGGAGCGGGTGGTGGTCGAGGCCGACATCTTCACCGACGGCCACGACGCCGTCGCGTGCGCGCTGCTCTGGCGCGCCGAGGACGAGGAGGCGTGGTGCCGCGCCCCGCTGGTGGCGCTGGTCAACGACCGGTGGCGCGGCGAGTTCGTGGTCACACGCCTCGGCCGCTGGCTCTACACGCTGGAGGCGTGGGTCGACCACTTCGAGACGTGGCGGCGCGACCTCGGCAAGCGCCTCGAGGCCGGCGACGACATCGAGACCGAGCTGCTGGTGGGCGCGGAGCTGGTCGAGGCGGCCGCCGCCCGGGCGACCGGCGAGGCGGCGTGGCGGCTGAGCGCCGCGGTGCGGCGCCTGCGAGCGCCCGGCGACCCGCTCGAGCGGGCCGGCCACGCGTTGGGCGAGGAGCTGGCCGCGCTGATGGCCGCGCACCCGGACCTGCGTCACGCCACCCGCTACGAGCGGGAGCTGGCGGTCGTGGTCGACCGCGAGCGCGCCCGCTTCAGCGCCTGGTACGAGGTCTTCCCCCGCTCGACCTCGCCGGAGCCGGGGCGCCACGGCACGTTCGCCGACCTCGTGCGCCGGCTGCCCTACATCGCCGACATGGGCTTCGACGTCCTCTACCTGCCGCCGGTGCACCCGATCGGGCGCACGAACCGCAAGGGCAAGAACAACGCGCTCGTCGCGGGGCCGGACGACGTCGGCAGTCCATGGGCGATCGGCGGGCCGGAGGGCGGCCACAAATCGATCCTGCCGGCGCTGGGCACACTCGCGGACTTCCGCCGGCTCGTCGCCGCGGCGGCGGACCACGGGCTCGAGGTCGCCCTGGACATCGCGTTCCAGGCGTCGCCCGACCACCCGTACGTGGCGGAGCACCCCGAATGGTTCCGCCGGCTGCCGACCGGCGCGATCCGCCACGCCGAGAATCCGCCGAAGAAGTACCAGGACATCTACCCGTTCGACTTCGACTCGGAGGATTGGGCCGGGCTGTGGCGGGAGCTGAAGAGCGTCTTCGACTTCTGGATCGAGCAGGGCGTCCGCATCTTCCGCGTCGACAACCCGCACACCAAGCCGTTTGCGTTCTGGGCCTGGCTGATCGAGGCGCTGAAGGCCGAGCACCCGGACGTGATCCTCCTCTCCGAGGCGTTCACTCGCCCCAAGGTCATGTACCGGCTGGCGAAGCTCGGCTTCAGCCAGTCGTACACCTACTTCGCGTGGCGCAACGCGCGCTGGGAGATCGAGGAGTATTTCACGGAGCTGACGCGTACATCGGTCCGCGAGTTCCTCCGCCCGAACCTCTGGCCGAACACGCCCGACATCCTGACCGAGGCGCTACAGCACGGCGGCCGCCCGACCTTCATCGCCCGCCTCGTCCTGGCGGCGACGCTGGGTGCGAGCTACGGCATCTACGGCCCCGCGTTCGAGTTGATGGAGAACCGCGCGCGCGAGCCCGGCAGTGAGGAATACCTGAACTCCGAGAAGTACGAGATCCGGCACTGGAGCCTCGAGCGCCCGGACTCGCTCGCGCCGCTCATCGCGCGCATCAACCGGATCCGCCGCGAGAACCCGGCCCTCCAGAGCGACCGATCGCTCCGGTTCCACCGCGTCGACAACGACCGGTTGATCTGCTACTCGAAGCTCAGCATCGGCGGCCAGCCGTTCGAGGCGGTCGGCGCCGACGCGGTGGCGGCCTTCGAGCGGCAGCGGACCGGCGCCGCGGGCACCGCCGGCCCGGGCGTGCCGGCGCGGCTCGAGGGCGAGTCGAACCTGATCCTGGTCGTCGTCAACCTCGACCGGGAGTACACGCACTCCGGTTGGGTCGACCTGCCGCTCCAGGAGCTGGGGCTCGACCCGACGCGCCCGTACCAGCTCGAGGACCTGCTCGCGGACGCCCGCTACACATGGCACGGGCACTGGAACTACGTGGAGCTGAACCCGCACCTGTTGCCGGCCCACATCTTTCGGATCACGCAGCCGTGATCGGCGGCCGGCGCCCCGGCGCGCGGACGCACTCGCGCCGCGGGCCGGCCCGTCGATGACAAGGAACCGCAATGGCCACCACTGCGCCGACGAAGACCGCGGCCGCCGCGCCGCGCCTCGAGGACGACCCGCTCTGGTACAAGGATGCCGTCTTCTACGAGCTGCACGTGCGGGCGTTCAAGGACAGCAACGCGGACGGGATCGGGGATTTCCGCGGGCTGACGGAGCGGCTCGACTACCTACAGGATCTCGGCGTCGACACGCTCTGGCTCCTCCCCTTCTATCCCTCGCCGCTGCGGGACGACGGCTACGACATCGCCGAGTACACGGAGATCCATCCGTCGTACGGGACGATGCGGGATTTCCGCGAGTTCCTGCGCGAGGCGCACCGGCGGGGGCTGCGGGTCGTCACCGAGCTGGTCATCAACCACACCTCCGACCAGCACCCGTGGTTCCAGCGGGCGCGCCGCGCACGAAAGGGGAGCGCCGCGCGCGACTTCTACGTCTGGAGCGACCAGCCCGACCGCTACCTCGACGCCCGCATCATCTTCAAGGACTTCGAGACCTCGAACTGGGCGTGGGACCCGGTCGCGCAGGCGTACTACTGGCACCGCTTCTACTCCCACCAGCCGGACCTGAACTTCGACAATCCGGCCGTCCACAAGGCGCTGCTCCAGGTCCTCGATTTCTGGATGAAGCTCGGCGTCGACGGGATGCGTCTGGACGCGATCCCCTACCTCTACGAGCGCGAGGGGACGAACTGCGAGAACCTGCCGGAGACGCACGCGTTCCTGAAGAAGATCCGCGCGCACGTCGACAGCCACTTCCGCAACCGCATGCTGCTCGCGGAGGCCAACCAGTGGCCCGAGGACACCGTCCCCTACTTCGGCCAGGGCGATGAGTGCAACATGGCCTTCCATTTCCCCGTGATGCCCCGCCTCTTCATGGCGATCCGGATGGAGGACCGCTTCCCGATCATCGACATCCTGCGCCAGACGCCGCCGATCCCGCCGAACTGCCAGTGGGGCATCTTCCTCCGCAACCATGACGAGCTGACGCTCGAGATGGTGACGGAGGAGGAGCGGGATTACATGTACCGCATCTACGCGGCCGACCCGCGCGCGCGCATCAACCTCGGCATCCGCCGCCGCCTCGCGCCGCTGCTCGGCAACGACCGGCGCTCCATCGAGCTGATGAATTCCCTGCTCTTCTCGCTCCCCGGCACCCCGGTCCTGTACTACGGCG
This sequence comes from Gemmatimonadota bacterium, assembly GCA_019689775.1. GTDB lineage: Bacteria > Gemmatimonadota > Gemmatimonadetes > Longimicrobiales > RSA9 > JADGGV01. Next base: position 7,771 of record JADGGV010000077.1, on the reverse strand, counting down.
ACGAGATCGGCATGGGCGACAACATTTACCTGGGCGACCGCAACGGCGTGCGCACGCCCATGCAGTGGAGCGGCGACCGGAACGCCGGCTTCTCGCGGGCCAATCCGCAGAGCCTCTACCTTCCGGTCATCACGGACCCGGAGTACCACTACGAGGCGGTCAACGTCGAGGCGCAGGAGCGCAACCCGAACTCCCTGCTCTCGTGGACGAAGCGCCTCATCTCGCTGCGGCGGCGCTTCAAGGCGTTCGGCCGCGGCGACATCGAGTTCCTCCTCCCGGAGAACCGCAAGGTCCTCGCGTTCATCCGCAGCTACGAGGACGAGCGCATCCTCGTCGTCGTGAACCTCTCGCGCTCGACGCAGCACGTCTCGCTCGACCTCTCGGCGTACGAGGGGCTCGTCCCGATCGAGCTGTTCGGCTGGACGCCGTTCCCGCGGATCACGCGCGAGCCGCTGTTCCTCACGCTCTCGCCGCACGTCTTCTTCTGGTTCGCGCTCTCGCCGGAGGCCGAGCGCGAGCACCTGCGCGTGGCCGCGCCGCGCCCGCGCCGGCGCGTGCTCGCGCTGCCCCGCTCCTGGCGCGACGCCTTCACCGACGGCCACCGCGAGCACTTCGAGGACGTGCTCCCGACCTATCTCGGCGCACAGCGCTGGTTCCGCTCGAAGGCGCGGGCGATCCGCCTGGTCACCTTGACCGAGGCCATCCCGCTCGACGCGGACTCGGCGGATGCGTTTCTCGCCATCGTCCGCGTCGAGTTCACCGACGGCGAGGCGGAGGACTACGTGCTCCCGCTCGCGTTCGCGGCCGGGCCCCGCGCCGAGCGCCTCGAGGCGGAGCGCGCCGCCGCAATCGTCGCCCGCGTCCGCATCGCCGCCGACGGCACGGAAGGCGTCATCTACGACGCCGTCTACGACGAGGCCTTCCTCGACGGGCTGCTCGAGATGGTCGCGGGGCGCCGCCGGATCCACGGCGCGCGCGGCGCCGTCGTCGCCTCGACGACGCCGGTGTTCCGCCGCCTGACCCGCGGCGTCAAGGACCTCGAGCCCCGTCTGGTCGGCGTCGAGCAGAGCAACACGTCCGTGGCCTACGGCGACCGCGTGATGCTGAAGCTCTACCGGCGGCTCGAGGAGGGCGTCAGCCTCGACCTCGAGATCGGCCGCTTCCTGACCGATCGAGGCTACCCCAACGCGCCCGCGGTGGCCGGCGCGATCGAGTACGCGAGCGGCATCGAGTCGCGCACGCTCGCGGTGCTGAACGAGTACTGCGCGAACGAGGGCGACGCCTGGGCGCTGGCGGTCGACAAGGTGGCCACGTTCCTCGAGGATCTGCCCTCGCACGAGGGGCCGCTCCCGGAGGTGCACGCCACCACCCGCTGGCTGCTCGAGCGCGCGATGCAGGGCCCGACGCCGGCGGGCGAGGAGCGAATCGGCGGCTTCCTCGAGGAGGTGCGCCTGCTCGGGCGCCGCACCGCGGAGCTTCACGCCACGCTGGCCTCGGCGCCGTCCAACCCGGCGTTCGCGCCCGAGCCGTTCACGCTGTTCTACCAGCGCTCGCTCTACCAGTCGATGCGCAACCTGGTGGGGCAGGTCTGGCTGCTGCTCGACCGCACGTGCCGCACGCTGCCGGAGCCACTCCAGGCGCAGGCGGAGCGGCTCCTCGACCTCGAGGACCAGGTGCTGCGCCGCTTCCGCGGGCTGATCGAGGGGAAGATCGCCGCGTCGCGCATCCGCACCCACGGCGACTATCACCTCGGTCAGGTGCTCTACACCGGGCGCGACTTCATCATCACGGACTTCGAGGGCGAGCCGATCCGCGCGCTCGGCGAGCGCCGGCTCAAGCGCTCGGCGCTCCGCGACGTGGCCGGGATGCTGCGCTCGTTCCACTACGCGGCCATGTCGCGCTTCTACCAGGGCGAGGCCGGCCCGGCCGCGCAGGTCGAGACCGGCGCCGCGCTCGCCGCTGCCGAGTTCTGGTACGCCGAGGTCGCCGCCGCCTTCCTCGGCGCCTACCTCGCGCAGGTGCCGCCGATCGTCGGACTCCCGCCCGATCCGCTCATGCTCGAGCGGCTCCTCGACGTCTACCTCATCGAGAAGGTCGTCTACGAGGTTGGCTACGAGCTGAACAACCGGCCGAGCTGGCTCGCGATCCCGCTCAGCGGTGCGCTCCACCTGCTCGGGGCGTGACCATGGCCGAGACGGGAGCGCGCGTCGCGGGCCTGGCGGAGCTCTCGCGCCTGTACGGCGTGCGGGCCGCCTACCGCGATGCCGCCGGCCGTCCCCGCCGCGCCGGCGCCGAGGCGGTGCTGGCGATCCTGCGCGCGCTCGGCGCGCCCGTCGAGCGCCCGGGGGATGTGCGCGCGGCGCTGCGCGAGCGTCGGCGCGAGCTTTGGGGCGAGTTGGCGCCCCCCGTGCACGTGGCCTGGGACGGCCGAGCGTCGGCCGTCGAGCTGCGCCTCCCCGCGAGCCGGGCGGACGCGCCGCTGCGCGCCACGCTGCGGCTCGAGGACGGCGACGTCCGGGGCTGGCGCGTGGCGCTCGGGGATGCGGCGGTCGTCGCGCAGCGCACGGTGGAGGGCGAGCGCGTCGTCGCCAAGCGGATCGAGCTGCCCGGGCCGCTGCCGCCGGGCTACCATCACCTCCGCCTCGAGGGCGCCGGCCGGACCGCGGAGACGCTGGTCGTAAGCGCGCCGACGCGGGCGTACGGCGAGGGCGGCCACGAATGGGGCATCTTCCTCCCGCTCTACGCGCTGCGCTCGCGCCGCTCCCTCGGCATCGGCGACCTGACCGATCTCGGCGAGCTGGCGCGCTGGACCGGCGAGCGCGGCGGCGCCGTCGTCGCCACGCTCCCGCTCTTCTCGGCGTTCCTCGGCCAGCCGTTCGACCCGAGCCCCTACGCGCCGGTCAGCCGCCTGTTCTGGAACGAGATCTTCGCGGACCCCGAGCGCGCGCCCGAGCTGGAGCGCGCGCCGGCCGCGCGCGAGCTGCTCGCCTCCCCCCGCTTCCGCGCCGAGGCCCGCCGCCTCGCCCAGGGCGAGCTGGTCGACTACCACGCCGTCGCCGCGCTCAAGCGGCGCGTCCTCGAGGAGCTCGCCCGCGCCGCCGATCCGGATGCGCCGGCGTTCCGCGCCTTCGTCGAGTGCGCCCCGCGCCTGCACGACTACGCCCGCTTCCGCGCCGCGACCCGCCGCCTCCAGAAGCCCTGGCCGGCGTGGCCCGAGGCGCTGCGGGAGGGGCGCATCGGCCCCGGCGACGTCGCCGCCGAGGAGGTGCGCTACCACGAGTACGTGCAGTTCCTGATGGACCGGCAGCTCACCGCGCTCGCCACGGCCGACGGCACCCGCCGCGCGCGGCTGTACCTGGACATCCCCGTCGGCGTCCACCGCCACGGCTTCGACACCTGGTGCGAGCGCGCCCTCTTCCCCGAGGACGTCTGCGCCGGCGCGCCGCCCGACCTCTTCTTCACCGGCGGGCAGAACTGGGGCTTCCCGCCGACCAACCCCGAGACGCTGCGGCGCTCACGCTACCGCTACTTCATCGACTCGCTCCGGGCGGTCATGCCCTTCGCCGGCGTGCTCCGCTTCGACCACGTCATGGCGCTGCACCGCCTCTACTGGATCCCGCCGGGGTTTCCGGCGACGGAGGGCGCCTACGTGCACTACCGCGCGGAGGAGCTGTTCGCCATTCTCAGCCTGGAGTCGCACCGCCATCGCACGCGGGTGGTCGGCGAGGACCTGGGCACCGTGCCCCGCGCGGTGCGCGTCGCGATGGGCCGACACAACGTCTCCCGCATGTACGTCCTCCAGTTCGAGGTGTACCCGGACGCGCGCCCGACCGTCCGACGGCCGCCGCGCAACGCCGTCGCCTCGCTGAACACGCACGACCTGGCCATGTTCGCCGCGTTCCTGGAGGGCGCCGACATCGAGGAGCGCCGCGCGCTCGGGCTGACCGGCGAGGCGGAGGCGCGCGCGGAGGCGGAAATGCGGCACCGGCAGGTCGTCGAGCTGGCAAGGTTCTTGACAACGAGGGGATTTCTCCAGGGAACCCCGACCCCGCCGCGCATGCTGGATGCTTCCCTGAAGTTCCTCGGATCGAGCCCGGCCTGGTTGCTCCTGCTCAATCTCGAGGACCTGCTGGGCGAGATGCGCCCGCAGAACCTCCCCGGCACCGGCCCGGAGCGGCCGAACTGGCGCCGGCGCGCGCGGCTGCCGCTGGAGGAGATCGAACACGACCCCGACGCCGTGGCCGTGATCGAGACCGTCGACCGACGGCGCCGGGAGCAAAGGACCGATCATGCCTGACGACCCGACCGCCGGAACGGTCCGCGCCACCATCGATGCCGCCACCCGCGAGCGGCGCGCCGCCGGCGCGCGCGACGTCCCGCGGCACCCCGCCGTGCGGCACGACGTCTCGCTTCTCACGGACGACGACCTCTACCTCTTCAACGAGGGCTCCCATTTCCGGCTGCACGAGAAGCTGGGCTCGCACCCGCTCGAGGTCGACGGCCAACCCGGCACCTACTTCGCCGTCTGGGCGCCGGACGCGAACCACGTCTCCGTCATCGGCGACTTCAACGGCTGGCGCCACGGCGCGCACGCACTGGCGGCCCGCGGCTCCTCTGGGATCTGGGAGGGGTGGATCCCGGGCGTCGGCGTCGGCACCCGCTACAAGTACCACATCGGCTCGCGCTTCCACGGCTTCCGCGCCGACAAGGCCGACCCGTTCGCCCTCTACGCCGAGCAGCCGCCGCTCACGGCGAGCATCGTCTGGGAGCTGAACTACGATTGGCGCGACGAGGCCTGGCTCGCCGAGCGCAAGCGGCGCAACGCCTTCGATGCGCCGATCTCGATCTACGAGGTGCATCTCGGCTCGTGGATGCGCTCGCCGGACCATCCCGACCGGCTGCTCGGCTACCGCGACATCGCGCCGCGCCTGGCCGAGTACGTCGAGCGCATGGGCTTCACCCACGTCGAGTTCCTCCCGGTCATGGAGCACCCGTTCTACGGCTCCTGGGGCTACCAGACGACGGGCTACTTCGCGCCGACCTCGCGCTACGGCACGCCGCAGGACTTCATGTATCTCGTCGACGAGCTCCACCGGCGCGGCATCGGCGTGCTCCTCGACTGGGTGCCCTCCCACTTCCCGGGCGACGCGCACGGCCTCGTCTACTTCGACGGCACGCACCTCTTCGAGCACGCGGATCCGCGGCAGGGGTTCCACCCCGATTGGGAGAGCTACATCTTCAACTACAACCGCAACGAGGTCCGCTCCTTCCTCATCTCCAGCGCGATCTTCTGGCTCGAGCGCTACCACGCCGACGGCCTGCGCGTCGACGCCGTCGCCTCGATGCTGTACCTCGACTACTCCCGCAAGGACGGCGAGTGGATCCCGAACGAGTACGGCGGCCGCGAGAACCTCGGCGCGATCGCGTTCCTGCGCCGCCTCAACGAGGCGGTCTACCGCCACTGTCCCGACGTCCAGACCATCGCCGAGGAGTCGACCGCCTGGCCGATGGTCTCCCGCCCGCCGTACGTCGGCGGGCTCGGCTTCGGCATGAAGTGGGACATGGGGTGGATGCATGACACGCTGAGCTACATGGCGAAGGATCCGGTCCACCGGCGCTGGCACCACGGCCAGCTCACGTTCCGGATGATCTACGCCTTCAACGAGAACTTCGTCCTCCCGCTCTCCCACGACGAGGTCGTGCACGGCAAGGGCTCGCTCCTCGCCCGGATGCCCGGCGACGAGTGGCAGCAGTTCGCGAACCTGCGCCTCCTCTTCGCCTACATGTGGGGGCAGCCCGGCAAGAAGTTGCTCTTCATGGGCGGCGAGTTCGGGCAGGGGCGCGAGTGGAACCACGACCACTCGCTCGACTGGCACCAGCTCGAGTACGCGAACCACGCCGGCGTGCAGCGGTGGGTAGCCGACCTCAACCGCTTCCTGCGCGCCACGCCGGCCATGCACGAGCTCGACTTCAGCCCCGACGGCTTCGAGTGGATCGACGCGAACGACAGCGAGCAGAGCGTCGCCACGTTCCTGCGGAAGGGCCGCGCCCCGGGCTCCGAGGTGCTGGCGGTCTTCAACTTCACGCCGGTGCCCCGCATCGGCTACCGCGTCGGCGTGCCGCGCGGCGGCTACTGGCGCGAGGTGCTGAACAGCGACGCGCGGGAGTACTACGGCAGCGGGATGGGGAACGCCGGCGGCGTCGTCGCCGAGGACGAGCCGTGCCACGGCCGCCCCCACTCGCTGCGCCTGACGCTCCCGCCGCTCGCCGGCATCTTCCTCATGCCCGACCCCGAGCGGGAAGGCGGGCCATGACCGAGCCGCCGGCCTTCCGGCCCGCCCTCGGCGCGATCCCGCTGGGCGGCGGCCGATGCCGCTTCCGCGTCTGGGCCCCGGCGGCCGGCACCGTGACGCTGCACCTGCTCGGCCTCGTCGACCGCGTGCTGCCGATGCCGGCCGCGGACCGCGGCTACTTCGAGATCGAGGTCGACGACGCGCCCCCGGGTACGCCCTACGCCTACCGGCTCGACGACGGCGGCGACCTACCGGACCCGGCCTCCCGCTGGCAACCTCAGGGAGTACACGCCCCCTCCGCCGTCGCCGACGCGGCCTTCCCCTGGACGGACGGCGCCTACACCCCACCCCGCCTCGCCGACTATGTCATCTACGAGCTGCACGTCGGCGCCTTCACCCCGGACGGGACGTTCGAGGCCGTCATCCCCCACCTCGAGCGCCTCCGCGACCTCGGCGTCACCGCGATCGAGCTGATGCCGGTCGCGCAGTTCCCCGGCGAGCGCAACTGGGGCTACGACGGCGTCTTCCCGTTTGCGCCGCAGAGCTCCTACGGCGGCCCCGCGGGGCTGCGCCGGCTCGTCGACGCGGCCCACGGGCTCGGGCTCGCCGTCGTCCTCGACGTCGTCTACAACCACGTCGGCCCGGAGGGGAACTACTTCGGCCGCTTCGGCCCGTACTTCAATCCGGCGTACCGCACGCCGTGGGGCGGCGCGATCAACTTCGACGGGCCCGGCAGCGACGAGGTCCGCCGCTACTACATCGAGAACGCGCTCTACTGGATCGCCGACTTCCACATCGACGCGCTGCGGCTCGACGCGGTCCACGCCATCGTCGACCTGTCCGCGCGGCCGTTCCTGGCGGCGCTCGGCCGGGCGGTGCACGGCCTGGCCGCCCGGCTCGGCCGGCCCGCCTACCTCATCGCCGAGAGCGACCTGAACGACCCCCGCCTCGTCACCCCCGTCGAGGACGGCGGCTACGGTCTCGACGCCCAGTGGGCCGACGACTTCCACCACGCGCTGCACGCGTTGCTCACCGGCGAGCGCGGCGGGTACTACCAGGACTACGGCACCGTCGAGGACCTCGCCCGCGCCTTCCGGACCGGCTTCGTCTACACCGGGCAGTACTCGCGCTACCGCGGACGCCGCCACGGCGCCCGCCCGGTGTCGATCCCGGCCGAGCGCTTCGTCGTCTTCGCGCAGAACCACGACCAGATCGGGAACCGCGCGCTCGCCGAGCGCCTCAGCTCGCTCGTCCCGTTCGAGGGGCTGAAGCTCGCGGCCGCCACCGTGCTGCTCTCCCCCTTCCTCCCGCTCCTGTTCATGGGCGAGGAGTACGGCGAGACCGCGCCGTTCCTCTACTTCGTCAGCCACACGGACCCGGCGCTCATCGAGGCCGTGCGCCGGGGCCGCAAGGCCGAGGTCGCCCCCCTAGGCGGCGCAACCCCGGCCCCCCCCCCCCCGGCCGCGGGCCCCGTCCCG
>JADGGV010000076.1 GCA_019689775.1 Gemmatimonadota bacterium | reverse complement strand
GGGAAAGGGTGTGCGGCGGGGGCGGTTCGCGGGGTTGCGTGCACCTTGGGCGCGCCCCATCTTCCCGCGGCTTTTTCACGGGGCGTCCCTGCTTGCGTCCGCGGGGGTGTGACCGTATGCTGCGCGCCCGCACGACCCCGCACGGTCGGGGCGCGCGACCGTATCAGGGTCTTCAGACGCCAGGTACCCGATGGGAAGAACGAAGTGGGCATTCCTCGGGATCGTCGCCGTGCTGGCGCTGGCCGGCAGCGGGATGATGGCCGCGGGGGTCCTCGTGGACTCGGGTGGGTCGGATCAGCCGATCGCGTTCCCGCACGACCTGCATGCCGGGAAGAACCAGATTCCGTGCATGTACTGCCATTACTCCGCGGACCGGTCGGTGGACGCCGGCATCCCGGCGGTGTCGACGTGTGCGGGGTGCCACCTGCCCGGCTCGAAGGCCGGCGATGCGCGGGCGGTGGCGATGGTGCGGCCGGACAGCACGGGGGTGAAGCAGCTCACGGCGTACTGGAAGCGTGGGCTGCCGATCCCGTGGAAGCGGGTCTACAATCTTCCCGACTACGTCCGGTTCCCGCACATGCGACACGTGAACGCGGGGTTGCAGTGCCAGGAGTGCCACGGCCCCGTGCAGACCATGCGCGTGGTGAAGCTGCAGCAGCCGCTGCAGATGGGGTGGTGCGTCAACTGCCATCGGCAGCGCGGGTCCCGGACGGACTGCGCCGTCTGCCACTACTGAGGACCGGGCGCCCGTGGTACGCGAGACAGAGGCTGGCGGTGGCGGCGCCGCCCGCAAGGAGCTACGGATGGCAAACGGGTTGGAGCGGCGGGACTTCCTGAAGGTGGTCGGCACGGCCGGGGCGGGAGTGGCGCTGTCGGCGTGCTCGAGCAACCTGGGGGGTGTGCCGCCGGAGCGGTTGATCCCCTACGTGGTCCCCCAGGACGACATCGTGCCGGGGATCGCGACGTACTACCGGACGACGTGCCGGGAGTGTCCGGCCGGCTGCGGGATGGACGTCGCCACGCGGGAGGGGCGGGCGATCAAGGCGGAGGGGAATCCGCTGTCGCCGATCTCGCACGGCAAGCTGTGCCCGCGGGGGCAGGCGTCGCTCCAGGGGCTGTACAACCCGGACCGGGTGCGGCAGGCGCTGGTGCGCTCGGGTACGGACTGGCAGAAGGTGACGTGGGAGGAGGCGGAGCAGCGGGTGGCGAATGCGCTCGCGGGCGCGGGCGGCCGGGCGGTGTTCCTGACGCGGAACTACACGGGGACGCTGGACCGGCTGGTGAGCGACTGGTCGAGCGCGGCGGGCGTCGAGCGGATCATCTACGACGCGTATGCGTGGGAGCCGATCCGGGCGGCGCACCGCATGCTGTTCGGGGTGGAGGCGGTGCCGGTCCACGACTTCGCGCGGGCGTCCGTGGTGGTGAGCTTCGGCGCGGACTTCCTGGAGACGTGGGTCTCGCCGGTCGACTACGCGCGCGGCTTCGTCCAGGGGACGGCCTACGCGAACGGCCAGCGCGGGAAGCTGTGGGCGTTCACGCCGCATCAGACGCTGACGGACATGAACGCCGAGGAGTGGGTGCCGATCCGCCCCGGCACGGAGCACCTGGTCGCGCTGGCGATGGCGAAGCTCATCGTCGCGAGCGGGCGGGGGCAGGCGGGCGCGGCGGCCGGGCTCCTGGACGGCGTGGATGTGAACGCGGTGGCGGAGCAGGCGGGCGTGCCGGTCGCGCGGATCCAGCAGGCGGCGCAGGAGTTCGCGAACGGCGGCCGCTCGCTGGCGGTCGGCCCCGGCGTCTCGGCGCAGCACCGGGCGGCCACGGCCGTGGCCGTGGCGGTGGCGATCCTGAACAGCGTCGCCGGCAACTACGGCAGCACGCTGACGCTGTCGCGCACGGAGGAGCACGCCTCTCGGGTCGCTTCCTACGCCGACATGCAGCGCCTGGTGCAGCGGATGCAGGATGGCCAGGTGCAGGTGCTGCTGGTCGACGGGCCGAATCCGCTGTACACGATGCCGGGCGCCGAGGTGGCGGCGGCGCTCGCGCGCGTGCCGTTCATCGCCTCGTTCTCGACGTACCTGGACGAGACGAGCGCGAAGGCGCACGTGCTCCTGCCGGATCACCACTTCCTCGAGAGCTGGGGCGATTACGTCCCGCGCACGGGCGTGCGCTCGATCGTGCAGCCGGTGATGCTGCCGGTCTTCGACACCAAGCAGACGGGCGACGTGCTGCTGTCGCTGGCGGCGCGGCTGAAGCTGAGTCTGCCGAACGTGGGGGCTCCCGCCGCGGCCGGGCCGGCGGCGGCGACGGGGACCGGCGCGGCGGCGCCGACCACGTTCTACGACTACCTGCGTGCGACGTGGCAGCGCGAGGTGATGCCGAGCGTCGGCGGCACGGGCACGTTCGAGGAGTGGTGGCAGAGCGCGCTCAAGGCGGGGGTGGTGTTGACGCCGGCGGCGACGGCGGCGCCGGCGGCGGTGCCGGCGCTGAACGCGGCGGGGCTCGGACAGCTCCGCCTCGAGCCGGCGGAGTTCACGGGGACTGGTCGGGGCGACGAGTTCTACCTGATCGCGTACCCGTCGATGCGCTTCTACGATGGTCGGACCGCGAATCGGCCCTGGCTCCAGGAGCTGCCGGATCCAGTCTCGAAGGTCTCGTGGGAGTCGTGGCTGGAGCTGAGCCCGGCGACGGCGCGGCGGCTGGGGGTCGACGACGGCCACGTGGTGGAGGTCACGACCCAGTTCGGGCGGACGCGCCTGCCCGTCTGGCGGCACCCCGGGCTGCGGGACGACACGATCGCGATCCAGATCGGGCAGGGGCACGAGGAACTCGGACGCTACGCCGCGGACCGGGGCGTCAACGTCGTGAAGCTCCTGGGCGCGGTGGCGGAGCCGGCCTCCGGGGCCATGGTCTGGGCGCAGGTGAAGGCGGCGGTGCGGCCCACGGGCGAGTGGGTGCGGGTGCCCGGGCAGATGCCGGAGAACAACGGCGAAGGCGGGCGGGAGATCACGCGCTCGATCTCGCTCGCCGAGGCGCGGCGTCTGGAGGGCGGCGCGGCGGCCGGCGTGGCGGCGGTGCCGCACGCGGAGGGCGCGCAGGCGGAGGCGGGCGAGCCGGCCGCGATCGCGGGCAACCCGAAGGACAAGGTCGTTACCGAGCTCCAGGGGACGGGCGGCTTCGCGCCGCAGTCGGTGGCGGCCGGGCCGAGCGGGTATCCGCCGCCGTCGACCTACTACGGTGAGTACTCGCAGGCGCAGCCGCGCTGGGCGATGGCGATCGACCTGGAGCGCTGCATCGGCTGTAGCGCGTGCGTCACCGCCTGCTACGCGGAGAACAACATCGGCATCGTGGGGCCGGAGCAGGCGGCGAAGGGGCGGCTGCTCACCTGGATGCGGATCGAGCGGTACTTCGAGGGCGGCGACGCCCGGACCGGGGAAGGGTTCGACCACGTGAACTTCCTCCCCATGCTCTGCCAGCAATGCGGCAACGCGCCGTGCGAGCCGGTCTGCCCGGTGTACGCGGCGTACCACACGCCGGAAGGGTTGAACGGGCAGGTCTACAACCGGTGCGTCGGCACGCGCTACTGCGCGAACAACTGCCCGTACAAGGTGCGCTACTTCAACTGGTTCAGCTGGGAGTGGCCGGAGCCGCTGAACTGGCAGTTGAACCCGGACGTGACGGTGCGCGAGAAGGGCGTGATGGAGAAGTGCACGTTCTGCGTGCAGCGGATCCGCGCGGCGCAGAACCAGGCGCGCCTGGAGGGCCGGGGCCCGCTGGACGGCGAGATCACGCCGGCGTGCGCGCAGACCTGCCCGGGCGACGCGATCGTCTTCGGGAACATCAAGGACCCCAACTCGCGGGTGGCGCAGATTGCGGCTTCGGGCCGGGGCTACCGCGTGCTGGAAGAGCTGAACACCCAGTCGGCGATCACCTACCTGAAGCGGGTGGTCGACGGTTCGGAGGCGTAGGCGAGCATGGCCACAGTCATCCGCTCCGAGACGCACCCGGCGATCGGCTCGTACGAGGAAGTCAATCACGACATCCTGCGGCTGTTGAGCCGGCCGGGCCGCTCGTACACGATCCTGCTCGCGGTGACCATCGCGCTGGTGATCACGATGTTCACCGCGTGGGGCGTCCAGATCGTGCTCGGGATCGGGATGTCGGGGCTCCGCAACCCGATCGGGTGGGGCGTCTACATCACGACGTTCGTGTTCTGGGTGGGCATCGGCCACGCCGGAACGCTGATCTCGGCGATCCTCTACCTGTTCCGGGCGCGCTGGCGGCAGTCGATCTACCGGGCCGCAGAGGCGATGACGGTCTTCGCCGTCATGACGGCGGGGCTGTTCCCGGTGATCCACGTCGGTCGCCCGTGGCTGGCCTATTACCTGATCCCGTACCCGAACCAGCGGATGATTTGGCCGAACTTCCGCTCGCCGCTGGTCTGGGACGTGTTCGCGGTCGGGACGTACTTCACGGTCAGCGCGACGTTCTTCTTCATCGGGATGATTCCGGACCTGGCCGCGGCGCGCGACAGTGCGGTCGTGCCGTGGCGTCGCCGCCTCTACAGCATCCTCTCGTTGGGGTGGCGGGGCACGAACTGGGAGTGGAAGAACTTCACCCGCGCCTACCTCTACCTCGCCGCGCTGGCCACGCCGCTGGTGCTGTCGGTGCACTCGGTGGTGTCGTGGGACTTCGCGATGTCGCTGGTGCCGGGGTGGCACTCGACGGTGTTCGCGCCGTACTTCGTCGCCGGCGCGATCTTCAGCGGCCTGGCGATGGTGCTGACGCTGCTGATCCCGATCCGGAAGATCTACGGGCTGGAAGCGTACTTCACGCCGCGCCACACCGAGGCGATGGCGAAGATGATGCTGCTGACGGCGATGATCGTGTCGTACGCGTACGCGTGCGAGGCGTTCGTCGGCTGGTACACGTTCGAGGCGGCGGAGCAGCACGGTGGCTACCTGCTGTTCGGCGCGACGGGCGAGTACTGGTGGTCCACGTGGCTGATGGTGACGTGCAACTTCTTCGTGCCGCAGCTTCTGTGGTTCCGCTCGGTGCGGCGCAGCTTCGCCGCGATGTTCGTGATCACGCTGTTCGTGAACATCGGGATGTGGTTCGAGCGGTACTCGATCATCGTCGTGAGCCTGTCGCATGAGTACTCGCCGTGGATGTGGAACCAGTACCGGCCCAGCCTGACGGGGATGCTCATCATCCTGGGGAGCTTCGGCTGGTTCCTGATGTGGTTCCTGCTCTTCCTGCGGCTGCTGCCGGCGGTCTCGGTGGCGGAGCTGAAGGAAGTGCTGCCCGCGCCGCTGCGGCTGTATCGCCGCCCGCGCGCGGTCGAGGAGACGACGCGGCGCCCGCCGGTGCGGGGCCGCGGCACGGAGGAGAATCGATGAGCGCGGAGGCGGGGGTTCTCGCCATCTTCGGCGAGCTGGACGCCACGATCACGGCGATCGAGCGCCTGCGGGCGGAGAAGATTCGCGGAATCACGGTGTTCGCGCCCGTGCCGCGCCACGAGCTGGAGCATGCGCTGCACGAGCCGGAGAGTCCGGTCCGCATCTTCACCCTGGTGGGTGGCCTGACGGGCGCGGCAACGGGGTTCGCGCTGGCGACGTGGACGTCGGTGGACTGGCCGTTGATCACGGGGGGCAAGCCGATCATCTCGCTGCCGCCGTTCGTGATCATCGCCTTCGAGCTGACGATCCTGTTCGGCGCGCTGTCGACGGTGGCGGGGCTGTTCATCAACGCCCGGCTGCCGCGGGTGCGGCACGAGGTGGTCTACGACCCGTCGTTCTCGGCCGGCAAGTTCGGGGTGCACGTGGCGGCTCCGGCGGGGCGCGAGAACGACGTGAAGAACATCCTGCGGGAGAGCGGCGCCGAGGAGATCCGCGAGCGCCCGACGGAGGTGCGAGTTGGAAGCACGTGAGCGTGGCGTGAGGCGCGCGCTAGAGCGAGCCGCCGTGGGTGGGGTGGTGGCGTTGCTCGCGCTTGGCGCCGGCGGGTGCACGGCGCTGGACAACGCGTTGGCGTCGGTGCCGTTCCTGTCGTTCATGCAGGCGTCCCCGGCGATTGGGCCGTACGAGAATCCGCGGCTGGGCCCGCCGGGCGCGATCCCGTACAGTTCGCCGGCGGGGGAGGTCTTCCCGGACCTTCAGCCGACGGAGGCGTCGCTCCAGGCGTTCGCGGCGACGCACAGCAACCCGGTGCCGATGACGGACACCGCGGCGCTGGCGGCCGGGCAGGCGCTCTTCGAGCGGTACTGCTTCGTGTGCCACGGCCCGGCGGGGAAGGGGGACGGGCCGATCCTGAACAAGCCCGGCGAGATGGGGAAGTTCCCGTTCGCGCCGAACCTGACTCTGCCGCTGACCGTGGGCCGGCCGGACGGCTACATCTTCGGGGTGATCACCGTCGGGCGTGGACTGATGCCGGAGTACGGCAGCAAGATCCCGGCCGCGGAGCGGTGGAAGGTCGTCAACTACGTGCGTCAGCTACAGCGGCAGGCCGGCGCCGCGGCCGTGCCCGCCGCCGGCGGGGCGCCCGCGGCGGCGCCGAGCCCGGCTCCGACCACGACTACGCGCTGAGGATAGCGAACATGGCTGTCGATACAGGGGGCGTCTACGACGAATTGCCGGTCCGACGCTTCGAGGGGAGGCCGCGGGGGGGACTGCTGCTCGGGGTCGCGCTGGTCGTCGTCGGGGCGATCGCGATCGTGGCGGCGCTGGCGAGCGACCCGGCGCGGGCGTGGCGCGCGTACCTGGCCAACTGGCTGTTCTTCACGAGCATCAGCGCCGGCGCCGTGATGTGGTCCGCGATCGTGATGATGGCGCGGGGCCTGTGGTCGCAGCCGGTGCGGCGGATCCAGCTCTCGTTCGTGGCGTTCCTGCCGATCGCGTGGCTGCTCTTCCTGCCGCTGCTCTTCGTCAGCGGCAAGTACATCTTCCCGTGGAGCGCGGGCTTCGTCGGCGAGGTCGAGCACATCCCGGCGGGGAAGGCGCTGTGGCTGAACGTGCCGTTCGCGATCACGCGCAACCTGGTGCTCTTCACTGTCTTCGTCGCGGTGGCGCTCGCGTTCGCGTACTGGTCGCTGCGGCCGGACCTGGGCGCGGCGAAGAGCGACACGTCGGGCGCGGTGCGCCGGCTCTACGACCGCCTCACCGGCGGGTGGCGCGGCACCGAGGTGGAGGAGGTGCGTGCCTCGCACAACTCCGCCACGCTCGCGCCGATCCTGGCGATCCTCTACGCGCTCTCGCTGACGATCATCGCGTTCGACTACGTGATGTCGCTCGAGCCGGAGTGGAAGAGCACGCTGATCGGCGGCTACTTCTTCGCCGACGCACTGCTCGCCGGGCTGTCGGTCACGGCGGTGGCGACGCTGGCGTTCCGGCGCGCGCTCGGCCTCCAGGACCTCGTGCTCCCCGAGAACCTGCACGACCTGGGGAAGCTGCACTTCGGCTTCAACGTGGTCTGGGCGTATCTGTTCTGGGCGCAGTTCATCGTGATCTGGTACGGCATCCTGCCGCCCGAGCAGAGCTTCGTGATCCGGCGCTTCTCGGGGCCGTACAGCCCCATTGCGGTGACGGTGCTGCTCTGCCTGTTCGTGATCCCGTTCTTCGGGCTGCTCGGCGTGAAGCCGAAGAAGACGCCGGCGACGCTCGCGCTGTTTGCGGCCGTGACGCTGGTCGGCTTCTGGCTCGAGCGCTGGTTGCTGGTGTATCCGTCCTGGTACCACGGCGAGTTGGCGACGCCCCTGCGGATCGGCTGGCAGGAGATCGGCACGTTCCTCGGGTTCGCCGGCCTGCTCGTGCTGTCGCTGCTCTACTTCGCGTCGCGGTTCCCGATGATTCAGCTCTGGCGGCCGATGGCGGAGCTGGAGCTGTTGGGCGACGTGGTGGAGAATCCGACGGCGGGGGCGGGAGTCGACGAGGCCTAGGCACGCCCCTTCATGCGATCGAGGTGCTTGACGACCTCGATCGCCATGGCCCGGAAGAGCTTCGCCTCGCGGGCATCGAGCGCGGCCCGGCGCGCCGCCGCACGAACGGTGCGGAGGATGGCGGCCGGGTTGCGCTTTTTGAAGAAGTCGACGGCGGCGAGGGCGGCCTCGATGTCGTCGAACATCTCGTGCAGTTGCGCGGGCGTGGCGGGTGGCGCGGTGCGGCGCGGGCGGGGGAGCGGGGTCGAGGCGATGGCGGCCATGCGCAGCTCGTAGGTGACGAGCAGCACGGCCTGCGCGAGGTTGAGCGAGGACGCCGCGGGGTCCGTGGGGATGGTGAGGAGACGGTCGCAGCGGTCGAGGTCGGCGTTGCTGAGCCCCTTGTCCTCGCGGCCGAAGACGAGCGCGACGGGCCCGAAGGCGGTGGCGGCGAGGATCTCGGGCGCGGCGGCGCGCGGTGTCTGCCAGACGTAGGCGGCCTCGCGCCGACGGGCGGTGGTGCCGACGACGTGGGCGGCGTCGGCGAGGGCGTCGTCCAACGCATCGAAGAACTCGATGCGCTCGAGCAGCGCCTCGGAGCCGTGCGCGATGCCCGCGATGCGGTACGCGTCGAACTCGGCGGGCCGCACGAGGCGGAGGCGGGAGAGGCCCATGTTGCGCATCGCGCGGACGGTGCCGGCGATGTTCACCAGGTCCTGGGTCTCGTTGAGCACGACGACGAGGGACGCCATGGCGCCGGTCGTCGCCCCGGCGGCATCTTCACGCGACGGTTCTGTCATGCGCGGAAGGTGACCGGGGGTGACGGGGCCGTCAAGGCGACCGGGCGCGCGGCTTGGACGATTTCGACACGGAGCCGGACCGTCGGGGAGCCGGCGGCTCCGGGCACACGAGGAGGCATGATGGCGGCGTTCACCCCGACGGAATGGATCTGGCGCGACGGCGAGTGGATCCCCTGGGAGCAGGCGACGATCCACGTTCTGAGCCACGTCGTCCACTACGGCTCGGCGATCTTCGAGGGCATCCGGTGCTACGCGACGCCGGACGGGCCCGCGATGTTCCGGTTGCCGGAGCACATCCGGCGCTTCACGGACTCGGCGAAGATCTACCGGATGGAGGTGCCGGACGCGGCGACGCTGATCGAGGCGTGCAAGGAAGTCGTGGTTCGGAACGAGCTGGACGCGTGTTATATCCGCCCGATCGCGATCCGCGGCTATGGCAGCCCGGGGGTGAACCCGTTGAACTCGCCGGTGCAGACGTTCGTGATGTGCTGGCCGTGGGGCGCGTATCTGGGCGAGGACGGGCTGAACCGGGGGGTGGACGCCTGCGTGGCGAGCTGGCAGCGGCCGTACCCGAACACGTACCCCGCGGTCGCGAAGGCGGGCGGCAACTATCTGAACGGCCAGCTCCTGAAGATGGAGGCACAGCTCAACGGGTACGCGGAGGCGATCGCGCTCGGGCCTGGCGGTCTGGTGAGCGAGGGGAGCGGTCAGAACATCTTCCTGGTGCGTGACGGCGTCCTCATCACGCCGGCGGTGGATGGCACGTTCCTGCACGGCATCACGCGCGACGCGGTGATCACGCTGGCCGGCGACCTCGGGATTCCGGTCCGCGAGGCCGCGGTCCCACGCGAGATGCTGTACGTGGCGGACGAGGCGTTCTTTGCCGGCACGGCGGTCGAGATCACGCCGATCCGGAGCATCGACCGCATCCCGCTGGGGAACGGCGGGGTGGGGCCGATCACGCGCCGGCTCCAGGAGCGCTTCCTGGGCGTGGCGCGGGGCGAGATCCCCGACCGTCACGGCTGGCTCACGCCGGTGCGGGAGGCGCGGACGGCCGCGGGCGTCTGACGGCTGGACGGAGGCGGGCCCGTCAGCCCGGGCCCGTGGCGACCCGGTCCCGAACCAGGAGCGGCAGCGCCAGCGCCGCGGCCACGGCCAGGCCCGCCCCCGTCAGGAACGCCGCCTCCGGGCCGGCGTGCTGCCAGATCTCGCCGAACAACAGGCTCGCCGGCAGCGCGGCCAGCCCCACCGAGAAGTGGTACGCACCGAACGCGGTGCCGCGCGCGTCCGCCGGCGCGAGGCGCACGACGAGCAGCTTCTCCGGCGCCTCCGTCAGACCGAAGAACACGCCGTAGACCAGGAAGAGCGCCCATGCCTGCCACGCCGTGGTCGCGAACGCGAACGCCGCGTACGTCGCCGCGTAGACGAGCCAGCCGCCGACGATCGCGGCGCGCGGCCCGGCGCGGTCCGCCAGGCCACCGCCGACGACGTTCCAGACCATCTTGCTCACGTGGAACGCCGCCCAGAGGATCGGTAGGAGGGCGACGGCGACGCCGAGCTGCTGCGCGCGCAGCAGCAGGAACGCGTCGGACGCGTTTCCCAGCGTGAAGATCACGACGACGGCGAGGTAGCGGCGGAACGTCGGGCCGAGGCCGCGGATGCCGAGGCGGGGGAGCGCGCGACCGTCGGTCGCGGCCGCGGCCGGGCCGACCGGCCGGGGGCTCGCGCCGCCGACCGTCGCACTCTCGCGGACCCGCCAGACGAGCAGCGCCACGGCGAGGAGACCGGGGAGCGCCGCGAGGGCGAAGACCAGGCGCAGCCGCCCCGGGAGCAGGAGCACGAGCGCCGTCGCGAGCAGCGGCCCGATCACGGCGCCGGCATGATCCGCCGCGCGGTGGATCCCGAACGCCGCACCCCGGCGCGCCGGGGCGACCGACTCCGCGAGGAGCGCGTCCCGCGGCGCCGTCCGCACCCCCTTCCCGACCCGGTCCGCGAAGCGGACGATCAGCACCTGCCACGCCGCGAGCGCCACGGCGACGAACGGCCGCGCGAACGCCGCGATGGCATAGCCCCACACCGCGAGCGCCTTGCGTTTCCCGACGCGGTCCGAGATCCAGCCGCCGGCGAGCTTGGTGAGGCTCGCCGTCGCCTCGGCCACTCCCTCGATCAAGCCGAGGAACGCCGGGCCGGCGCCGAGCTGGACGACGAACGCCGGCAACAGCGGGTAGATCATCTCGCTGGCGGCATCGTTCAGGAGCGAGACGAGGCTGAGCCAGAGGACGTTGCCTCGCAGCAGCTCACGGGTGGCGGAGCGGGTGCCGTCCATCAGCGAGAACGGGGATCGAGCGGGCGCGCCGGAGGGGTCCGGTGTGGGCGCAAATGGCTGTTTTGTAAGCACTTCGGGCCATCATTGACCGGGCGCGATACTTGCCACTCTCGAACGCTGCCGGGAGCGGGGCGGGCGCTCGCTCCGGCTGGTGCGGCCGCGGATCCGGGAGGAGCTATGCGGCGGTTGATGATAGAGGTGGTGGCGGTGGGCATGGCGCTGGCGTTGCCCGGAGCGATACGGGCGCAGGCTCCGTCCGACGAGATTCCCGTGTGCCGGGCGACGCTGAACGGCACGGAGCTGACGACGCTGGTTCAGTTCCGCGACGGCTACACGGTCGAGGGGCCGTGGCGGGTGACCGGGCCGCGCGCGGCCTCGATGGAGGACGGCGGGGCGGGGATCGCGTTCGGCGCGACGCTCGATCGGATCGTGGAGGTCGACCCGGTGAGCGGGAAGCGGGAGTCGACGCCGTTTCCGAGCCCGCTCGAGGTCACGTTCGAGGGCCACAATCGCGATGAGCTCATCTCGCGCGCGGCCCAGGTCTGGTGCCTCAGCGTCTGGAAGGCGCGGCAGGAGTCGCCGAAGCCGGTGCTGGGCGACCGGAACCTCTCGAAGACGATGCTGTAGCGCGCGGAGTACTTCGAATAGTAGGGGAACCGGGACGGGTGGGGTAGAGGTAGGGCGCCCCGGGGCCGCTGTCGGCGG
>JADGGV010000075.1 GCA_019689775.1 Gemmatimonadota bacterium | reverse complement strand
GTCATAAAACATTGTCGGTCTCGGGCGCGGGATGCCGGGTTCGCGCGCGGTCCTGCGGCGGCGGCCCGCGAACCGGGGCGCGGGAACCCGGCCATCCCCACTATCGCTCGGCCGTCCGCTTCGGCGCGAACGTCCCCCACTGGCGGTACCAATCCATCATGTAGAGCTGCGTCCGCATCCAGTTCGACGGCCGCGAGCCGGTGCCGTGGTACTCGCCCTCGAAGCGGAGCAGCGTCGTGGGCACGCCGCGCATCTTCAGCGCGGAAAAGAACTCCTCCGTCTGCGGCATCGGCGTGCGCATGTCGAGGACGCCGGTCATGAGCAGCGTGGGCGTCTTGACGTTCCCGACGTACATGAGCGAGGAGTGCTTCAGCCAGGGCGTCGGGTCCTCCCAGAACGGCTTGTCGAAGAAGTTGTACGTGAAGTACGGGATGTCGGTCTGGCCGGCGAACGAGAGCCAGTCGATGACCGGGCAACGCACCGCGGCGGCCTTGAAGCGGTCCGTGTGGCCAATGACCCAGCTCGAGAGCACGCCGCCGCCGCTGCACCCGCCGACGAACATGTTGTCCGGGTCGACGTACCCCTTCGCGATGACGGCATCGACGCCGGCCATGAGGTCCTCGTAGTCGACGCCGGGGTAGTCGCGCTCGATGGCGTTGCCGAAGGCGGTGCCGTACCCGGTGCTGCCGCGCGGATTCGTGTAGAGCACGACGAAGCCGTTGGCGGCGAAGTTCTGGAAGCTCGGGTTGAAGCCGACGTTGTACATCCCGTGCGGCCCGCCGTGGATCTCGAGGATCAGCGGGTACTTGCGCCCGGGCTGGAACCCCGGCGGCTTGACGATCCACCCCTCGATCTGCGCGCCGCCGGTCGAGGTGTAGGTGATCCGCTCGACATCGCCGAGGCGGATCCGCTCGAGGAGATCGTCGTTGACGTGCGTCAGCGTCGCGAGCTGCTGCGGCTGGCGCAGCGAGAAGCGGACGACGTCGGGCGGCGACTTCGGGTCGGTGCGCGTGCCGACGGCGACGCCGGCGCGCGAGAGCGAGGCGAGCTGGAGCATGTGCTGCCCGGTGGTGACCGGACGCACGCCGCCGCCGAGCGGCGCGAAGTAGACGTTGGACGTGCCGTGGTCGGCGGCCGTGAAGTAGATGCCCTTGCCGTCGGGCGCCCAGACGAGGCCGGCCGGATCGCGATCGAAGCCCTCCGAGAGCTTGCGCGCGCCGCTGCCGTCGGCGGCCATGACGTAGAGGTCGACGGCGCGGTAGCTCATGCGGCTGTACGGCGCGCCCGTGTAGGCGATCCAGCGCCCATCCGGCGAGACGGCGGGGCTGGTCCAGGTCCCGCGCGCGGGCGTCAGGTTCTTCACCTCGCCGGAGGCGAGGTCGATCCGATAGACGTAGGCGTCGCGGTAGATCGTGTCCGCGTTCTCGACCTTCAGCCCCTCGACGACGATCGCCTTGCCGTCGGGCATCCAGTCCCAGGTGACGCCGCCGGGCTGCCCGTCGAAGCGGGCGCCGACGCTCCACTCGCCGGGCGTGACGTCGCGCGGCGTGCCGCCGTCGGCGGAAACGACGAACAGGTGCGTGTAGCCCGGGTCGAGCATGCCGCGCCGGTCCGCGCGGTAGTGGATGCGGCGCACGACGCGCGGCGCCTTCGTCCAGGTCGCGCCCTCCGGCGGCGCCGGGAGATCGATCTTCCAGCTCGCGCTCTCCTTCGCCGGCACGAACATGGTGAAGCCGATCGAGCGGCCGTCGGACGACCAGCGCAGGTTGCCCGGCGCCTCGTCGACGTGCGTGATCTGGGTCGCGCCCTCGAGGTCCACGTACTTCACCCAGACCTGCGGCCCCTTCGGCTCTCCCTCGGCGATGTACGCGATGCGCTTGCCGTCCGGCGCCCACACCGCGCCGCCGCCGTCGGCGAGGAAGCGGTTGTGCCCGCCGTCCGCGTCCATGATCCACAGGCTCGTCTGCCACCGGTCCTTCAGCTTGTCGACCCAGCGGCGCGTGTAGACGATCCGGGAGCCGTCCGGCGAGATCTGCGGATCCGCCACGGTCTCGTAGTCCAGGTACTTCTCGACGGTGAAGAGCGTGTCGGAGCGGGTCTCCTGCGCGCGGACCGGGGCGGCGACCAGGCCCGCCGCCAGCGCCCCGAGGAGCACGGTGCGACGCATGGATCCTCCTGCGGTGGGGGAGCAGGGGCTGCAACGGGAATGACAGCCATGGTAGGAACGGGCGCCGGCGGACGCAAGCCGCCGGCGCCCGGGCGCGCTACCGCGTCGCCGTTAAATCCCAAGAGTTCGAGCCGTCGGCCCCCAGCGTCGCCGTGACGGGCGAGGGCGTCGGGAACGTCTGCACCACCTGCCCGTTCGTGCGCAGGTCGACGGTGAACGTCACCGCCTCGGACGCTCGAGTCGCCGCGGCCTTCGCGCCCCCTCCGGCGCCGCCGTCCGCGCCCCCGGGGCATGGGCCGGGCCGCGGGCGCCGCGCCCGGCGAAATCGGGCTCTGTCCGACGGAAGTGTTGGCGACGCATCTTACGATTCCATATTGCGTTACGACATCACGCCCCGCTCGCGCCCCGCGAGCGGCGGCGAGAGCGACGACGGCGCGGCGCGGCACGTCGAGAAGTGCAACCCGTCCCGCGCGCGCCAGTGGTGCGCCGCGTAGAGGGCGAGCGTGCCGTCCGGCTCGACGTCCACGCCCGCCGCGGCGGCGAAGTTGCCGTCGAAGCGCCCGAACGTGAACTGCACCGGTCGCCGCGCGGAGACGTCCGCGACGCACGGCCAGTCCTCCAGCCGGTCGGCGCGGATGTGCAGCTCGAGCAGATCCGCGAAGTTCTTTCCGCGGTACCAGTTGGACAGCTTCGACGTGTTGCGTAGCGCGATGATCGGCACGCGGATCTCGGACCGGCCGGAGGCGGCGCCCTGCCACAGGTCGGGGTGCAGGAACGCGATGGACTGGTACTGCGGGTCCCTGGTGGTCAGCCCGGCGAGGTCGATGGTGAGCGGGCGGGGAAAGCCGTCGTCGTCGGAGACGAAGCCGTCGCCGAGGTAGTCGGATCTCGAGAGGTACAGGTCGAGCGCGTTCTTCCACGCCACGCCGACGAGCAGCCGCTTCCCGCCGGGGAGCGGCGCCACCGCGGCGGCGCTCGCCTTGTCGCGCCCGCGCCGTACGATCGTGCTCCCGTCGCCGACGAAGCCGGGATTCAGCGGGTCGGTGATGCGGAGGAAGACGACCATCGAGTCGAGCCCGCCGGCGCCCTCGAGCGGGACGGCGAGGATGTCGCCGAGGCGCTGGATGCCGCCGGCGTGCGGGCGCTCGTTGTCGAGCGCGACGATCCGCTCCAGCCGGCCGCCCGCAGGGTTGCCGTCCGGCCCCGTCTCGATGCGGGCGACGAGCAGGTGGCCGGCCGGCTCCAGCCAGTCGACGCCGGTCACGAGCAGGTGCTCGCCGAAGCGCTGCACCCCCTGGAAGTGGCTGTCGGCGCGGCTGCCGCCCGCGGGAGCGTCCTCGAGGTAACGGTAGCGCCGCGCGCCCGGGAAGAGTCCGCCGTCGACATCCAGGCGGCACGGCACGGCGCGGCTCGGCAGCGCGGCGAGGGCGTCCGCGACGTCGCAGTCTGGGCAGGCGAGCGTCGCGTGACCGAGCTCGCGCGGGAGCACCACATCGCGGTACGGGTCGCTCATCGGGACCGCCTCAGACTACAGGCGAGCCCGAGCTCGCCACCGCCGCGGGTGGAACCGCCGAGGCGGCGCAGGGTCGCGGCGACGACGGGGCCGCACGGCGCCGGCAGGGTCCCGACGAGCATGTGCAGCCCGGCCGTCGCCGCGGCGCCGAGGTCGGCGTGCCCGCCCCCTCCGGCGCCGATCGCGCCGACGGCGAGCCAGGCGTGTGTGTCGACCGCGCCGATGAAGGCGCGCTGCGAGAGGCCGACGGAGACCGGCGCCTCCCACTCCCTCCCGCCGTCCACCGCGGCGAGGCTGCCGCCGAGCTGGAGCAGGACCGAGAGGCACGGGAAGCAGTTGCGGTCCGTGCGGAGGAGCGCGTACGACAGCGCCGCGTCGAACGCGTGGCCCGTTCCGCCGTCCTCGCCCGTCAGCAGGTCGGCGCCGAGCGATGCGCCGACGCGCCGGCCCCAGAGGTCGACGCGCGCGGCCACGGGGTCGGCGCCGTCGCCCGGGCCGTATGCGACGTACGCCATCCGGGGGTCGTAGACGGTGGCGGGCGGCACGAAGCCCGCCCGCGCGACCTGCGCCTCCAGTGCGCCGGGCCCGGCCAGCAGCGCGCCGCACAGCGCCGCGAGCAGGGCGCGGCTGCGGCCGACGATGGCAGCTCGACCCATCGCTCCGCGTCTCGTTCGGGGGTGGGACGGCGGGCGGTTTTCCAGAAGCGTGGCGCCCCACACATTACGCGACGCCCGCCTCGGGTGGAAGCTTCCTCTGTACCCGGCGAGGAGCGCGGATGCCGGAACTGCCGGACGTCGTCGTCTACCTCGAGCGGCTCGCCACGTTCACGCTCGGCGAGCCGCTCGAGCGCATCCGCCTGCTCCGGGAGGACTGGTCGAGGTCGATCGAGGAAAGCGAGTGAGAAGCAGAGTGGGGGAGCGGGAGAGCGGGCGATCGCGGTTTCCCCCACTCGCCCACTCCTCCGCTCCCCCACTCGGGCTACGCTCCCCCGCTCGGCCTACCAGACCAGGTCGAAGTCGTAGTAGCCGAAGCCGCCCTGCGGGTCGCGGATGCGGACGACCGCGGTGTAGCCGTTGCGCGCGCTCGGCGTCTGCACGATCTCGACGCTCCCCCGCCCCGAGCGCACCCGGAGCTGCACGTCGCGGGCGAAGCGCAGCGGCTGGCCGGAGAAGCTGGAGCGCACGTCGCGCGTGCCGTGGCCGTGGATGTTGAAGTACGCCACGCGATCGCCGGAGATGCGGAGCTGCACGTCGTCGTCGACGCGGCCGCTCCAGTGGAAGACGCCGGCGCCGCCGCGGCCCCGGCCGCGGTCCCACGCGCCGTCCCGGTCCCAGCCGCCGTCGCGGTCCCAGTCGCCGTGGCCGTCCCGCCAGCCGCCGCGGTCGGCGTAGCCGCGCGCCGGCTCCCAGAACGCCGCCAGCCGATAGTTGTCGTGCCCGCCGCTGCGGTCGGTGATGCGGATGATCGCCGTGTAGCCGTTCCGCGCCGACGGCTGCTGGATGACCTGCACGTCGCCGCGGCCGTCGCGCACGCTGACGCGGACCCAGCCGTCCTGGCGCGGCAGCGGGCTCTGCATGCGGATGCGGTCCCGGTCGCGCTCGTTGCGGCCGTAGTAGCGCGTCTCGACGTCGAGGCCGTGCACGTAGATCCGGGCCTCGCGGTCGACGCGCCCACGCCACTCGAACAGCGGCCGGCCCTGCGCGCTCACGCCCGAGGATGCCGCCAGCAGCAGCGCCACGGCCAGGGGGGCGGTGCGGGGGATCGAACGATGCAGTGTCATGGGGCAACTCCTTTCGCCACTCGTGTGACGGGTGCCGGCGGCGCCGGCGCCGGCGCGGCCGGATCCGAGCCGCGTCGTCGCGTTGCGCACCCGGGACGCTCGGAGGGCAAGCGATGTGCTGCGCGGCCGGCGCGGCGCGGCGGCGGGGCGGGCCGGCGGAAAAATCGTGGAACGGCGCGAACTTCCGCGGATCGGCGGGGAGACGACCCGCGCGCGGCCCGGGCGATGTGGTGTCCGCGCGCCGGGACAGGCGGCGTCGCCTGGGATGTACACGCGGCGTCGCGGGCGGGCCGACGCCCCGCGGCGCCACGGCGCCCGACGCCGGGACCGCGGCGGGCGCTCACCCGTCCCGCCGCGGCCCGCTGACTGGCCGCTCGCGCCGGTGACCGGGGCCGCCTACCGGCCGCCGACCTCGCGCGCCGGTTCCTTCACCGGGAGGCCGGCGGCGGTCGCCTCCGCCAGCGCCGGCTCGACGCCCGGCGCACGGCGGCGCACGGCGCGCCGCGCGAGCGTCCGCCGCAGCCACCCGCCTAAGTCGTCGGCGTACGTGTACGCGACGGGCACGACGACGAGCGTGAGCAGCGTGGAGGTGATCAGCCCGCCGATGACGGCGTGGGCCATGGGCGCGCGGAAGCCGCCGCCCTCGCCCAGGGCGAGCGCGATCGGCAGCATGCCGAAGATCATGGCGAGCGTCGTCATCATGATCGGGCGGAGCCGGACCTGGCCGGCCTCGGCGAGCGCGGTCCAGCGGTCCTTCCCCTGCCGCCGCCGCTCGTTCGCGTTGTCGACGAGGAGGATCGCGTTCTTGGTGACGAGCCCCATGAGCATGATCACGCCGATCATCGACATCATGTTGAGCGTCGAGCCCGTCACCAGCAGCGCCAGCAGCACGCCGACGAGCGAGAGCGGGAGCGCCATCATGATGGCGAGCGGCTGCGTCAGGCTCTCGAACTGCGAGGCGAGGATCAGGAAGATCAGGATGACCGCGAGGGCGATCGCCTCGACGACGTAGCCGACGGTCTCCTGCATCTGCTCGGTCTCGCCGCCGAGCGTGACGGCGTAGCCGTCCGGGAGCCGCATGCGCGAGACGGCGTCGCGGATCCTCGCCGACGCCTCCGAGATGGACAGCTCCGGCGTGGTCGAGGCGCTGATGGTGCCGACGCGCTGGAGGTCCAGCCGGTCGATCTCGGCGGGCGCCTCGCTGCGGGTGATGCGCGCGACCTGCGCGAGCGGCACGGTGACGGCCGCGCCGGTGCTGTCGCGGCGCGGCGTCGCGATCGGCAACGTCTGGAGGTCCTCCGGGGAGGCGCGCCGCTGCTGGCCGACCTGGACGACCACGTCGCGCTCCTCGCCGGTCGGGTCCTCCCACGTCGTGGCCGTCTGCCCGGCAAGGAGCGGGCGCACCGACGCGGTCACCTGGCCGACGTCGAGCCCGAGGCGGTCCGCGCCGTCGCGGTTGACGTCGATGCGGTACTCGGGGCGCGGCTCGCCGAGCGAGCTCTCCACGTCGACGATGCCGGGGATCCTCTTCATCGCCGCGGCGAGCTGGTTGGCGAGCCGCTGGAGTTCGGCGGGGTCGTTCCCCTTGACCTGGACCTGGAGCGGCGCACGGGCGCCGCCGAGGCCGCCGGCCTCGAGCACGGACACACGGACGCCGTAGAGCGACGACAGCCGCTCGCGCGCCACGCTCATGATCCGGTCCTGCGCCAGCTCGCGCTCGCCGGGCTTCACCAGGGCGACGTAGACGTTGCCGTTCGTCACCGTGCCGGTCGCGCCGGCGCCGATCGTCGTGTACGTGGTCTTCACGCCGGGGATGGCGTGCAGCGTGCGCTCGATCAGTTCGGCCTTGCGCTGCGTGTACTCGAGCGAGGAGCCCTCGGGCGTCTCGAACGTGACCGCGAACTCGGACGCGTCCTGCTTCGGCATGAAGCCGCCGCCGATGAGCGGGAAGAGCATGAACGCGCCGACGAGCGAGGCGCCGGCGAGGGCGAGCGTCGTCTTGCGGTGCCCGAGCGCCCAGTCGATCACGCGCCGGTATTTCGCGGCCTGCCGGTCGAACCAGCGGTTGAAGCCGGCGATCGCGCGCGAGAGGCGGTTGCCGCCGTCGCCGTGGTGCGGCTCGACGCCCCAGCGCGCCGACAGCATCGGCGTCAGCGTGAAGGAGACGAAGAGCGAGACGAGCACGGCGAACGCGACGGTCAGGCCGAACTGGAAGAAGAAGCGGCCGACGATCCCGCCCATGAAGGCGACGGGGACGAACACGGCGACGATCGTGAGCGTCGTCGCCAGCACGGCGAGGAAGATCTCGCGCGTGCCCTCGGCGGCGGCGCGAAACGCATCCGCGCCCAGCTCGCGGTGGCGCACGATGTTCTCGATGACGACGATCGCGTCGTCGATCAGGATCCCGATCGACAGCGACAGCGCCATCAGCGTCAGCATGTTCAGCGTGAAGCCGAGCGCGTTCATGAGGATGAACGAGCTGATCACGGAGACGGGGAGCGCGAGCGAGGTGATCGCCGTCGCCTTCCAGTCGTTCAGGAACAGCATGACGACGACGATCGTCAGCAGCGCGCCGAGCATCAGCTCGTGCATGACGTCCGTGACGGAGGCGCGGATGCTCTCCGAGTTGTCGCGGATGACCTGGAGCTTCGCGCCGGCGGGGAGCGTCGCGTTCAGCTCGGCGACCGCCTTCTTCACGCCATCGGCGACCTGCACGGTGTTCGAGCCGGACACCTTGATGATGTCCAGCGAGACGGCGCGCTGGCCGTTCACGAATGCGAGCGAGCGCGCCTCCTCCGTCGCATCCTCGATGCGCGCGATCTGACCGAGCCGGACGGGCTGGCCGCTCCGGTTCGCGACGATCACGTCCGCGAACTGCGCCGGGTCGGTGATGCGCCCGGTCACGCGCACGAGCTGCTCCTCGTCGCCGCGCTCGAGGCGTCCGGCCGGCGCCTCGAGGTTCTGGCGCTGGAGCGCGCCCATGACGTCCGTCGCCGAGACGCCGAGCGCCTGCATCGCGCGCGGGTCGAGGTGCACGCGGATCTCGCGCTTCAGCCCGCCCGCGAGCTGCACCTGCCCCACGCCGGAAACCGCCTCCAGGCGACGCCGCACCGTCTCATCCGCGAGCGTCGTCAGCCGCCCGATCGGGAGCCGGTCCGACGCCAGCGCCAGCGAGACGATCGGCTGCGCCGACGGGTCGAACTTCTGCACGACCGGCGCCTCGACGTCCTCCGGCAACGAGCGGCGCACCGCGTCGATCTTGGCGCGGACGTCCTGCGCCGCCTGGTCGCCGTCGCGGCCGAGCTCGAACTCGACGATGAGCTGCGAGACGCCCTCGAGCGAGACGGACGTGATCTTGTCCACGCCCTCGATCGGGTTGAACGCCTCCTCCAGCCGCCGCGTCACCTCGCGCTCCATCGTCTCCGGGCTAGCGCCCGGATAGACCGTCTGCACGCTGACGACGGGGATGTCCACGTCCGGGTACTGGTCGATCGCCAACCGCCGCAGCCCGAACAAGCCGAGCACGACCAGCCCCACCATGACCATGGCGGTAAAGATCGGTCGCCGGATGGCGACGCCGCTCAGTCCGCCGCCGGCGAACGCCGCGCGCTCGGCGGCCGCGGGCTCACCGGGGGTTGCGTGCCCGGCGGAGGCCGCGTGGTCGGCGGAGGTCGTGCCGCCGGCAGTCGCCGCGCCGCCGGCAGTCTTCGCGCCGGCCGCGAGCGTCTTCTGCTGCTCCTGGATTCCCATGCCGCTCATCGCCCTTCGGCGCCCGCCGGCGCCGCGGCGCTCTCCGCCGCGACCCGCACGCGCGCACCGTCCGCGACCTCGCCCGGCGCCGCCAGCACCTGCTCGCCGCCCGCGAGGCCCTCCTTGATCTCGACCACGCCGCGGGCCTCGTCCCGCGCGCCCACGACCACCGGCTGGCTGACGACGACGCCGTCGCGGATCACCCGCACCGTCGCATCGCTGCCCGTGCCCTGCACCGCCGCCGCCGGCACGACGACCGCCATGCGCTGACCGCCCGTCAGGATGCGGCCGGTCGCGAACAGGCCGCCGACCAGCTCGTGCTTCGGGTTCGGCAGCCGCACGTAGACGCCGACCTGCCGCGTCGCCGGATCCGCCGTCGGCTCGACCCGCGCGACGCTGCCGCGGAACGTCCGCCCCGGGTACGCGTCCAGCGTGAACTCGACCGGCTGCCCCGGCCGCACCGCGGCGACCTCCTCGACCGGGACCTGCCCCGCCAGCTCGAGCTGGTCCGTGCTCACCAGCGTCAGCAGCGCCTGCCCCGGGTTCACCGCCTCGCCCGCGCTCACCTTGCGGTCGCTGATCTCGCCCGCGATCGGCGCCGTGACGACCGTGTGCCCCGCCTGCTCCGCCGCGCCGCTCGCCTGCGCGCGCGCCGAGGCGAGCTGCGCCCGCGCCGCCTCGTACTGCGCCTCCGCCGTGCGCGCGTCCATCTCCGACATCGCGCCGGCCTGGTAGAGGCGACGCGCCGCGTCGAGCTGCTTGCGCGCCACGGCCAGGTGCGCCTCCGCCGCGGCCACCGCCGCCCGGGCGCCAGCCGCCTGGCTGCGCAGCCCCTGCGCCTCGATCGTCGCCAGCGTCTGCCCGGCCCGAACCGCCGAGCCGCGGTCCACCGTCAGCCTCGAGACGAGCCCGGCGACCTGCGCGCGAATCTCGACCGTGCGGTACGGGTCCAGCGTGCCGGTCAGCGTCACGCCCGTGCCGATCGGCTCGCGCCGCGCCGTGACCAGGTCCTCCGGCGTCACGACCACGACCGGCGTCGTCGCGGCGGGCGGCTCCTTCGCCTCACCGCCGGCGGTGCACGCGGCGGCGGCGAGGGAGGCCGCGAGGGCGGAGGTTAGGAGGAGGGTCTTCGTGTTTAGCATCGTCGTTTTATCCGTCAGCCGGCGCGAATTTGGCGCGCGGGGTTCGTCGAAGGAACAACAACTTTTTTAAACCACAGAGAGCACAGAGCGCTCGGAGGAACGGGCGGCGCAGGGGCGTCGCTCCGGAGACATCTTTCATAGGGTGGTACGGGTGGCCCTCCGGCCACCGGTGCGACGCGAGGCCCCTGCTTCGATGCGGGCAGCGCTGGCGGACGCGCCGCCGGTGCGCGCCCAACACGGGTGCAACACGAGATCCCTGCTGCGACGCTGGCGACGACATCCCCCGAACCCGACTTCATCGGTGCACCGCACTCCCCGCCGTTTCTCCGTGGTCTCTGTGATCTCTGTGGTTTAAATCCGTTCTCAGCCCGGTATCAGTGACCGCTCCACCGGCGTGCCCAGCGCCCGCTCCGCCCGCGCCGCCGCTACGTAGACGTCGTGCAGCGCCTGCACCTGGTTGAGGCGCGCCTGCTGCAACGACAGGCGGGCGTTCAACACGTCGAGCTGCGTCGCGAGCCCCTCGCGGTACCGCATCTCCGTCAGGTCGTAGACCTTCTGCGCCTGCGCCACCGTGCTCCGCGCCGCCTCGACCTGCGTCTGCGCGCGCTTCAGCTCGGCGACGGCCTGCTCGTACTCCATGCGCACGCTCTCGCGGAGCTGGTCGAGCGCCAGCTCGGACTCCTTCACCTGCGCGTTCGCCTTCTCGACGTCCGCCGAGCGCTTGAACCCCTGGAACGGCGACCACTGCGCCGTGACCCCGACGCTCCAGTCGTCGCGCCAGTCGCCCGCACCCGGGATCACGCCCGCCGGGTACGCCTGTCGCGCCAGCGTCCCCTGGAGCGCGACGCTCGGCAGGTACGCGCCCTTCGCCGCGCTCACCTGCTCCTTCCGCATCTCGACCTCGTGCTCCGCCGCCCGCACCGCGCCCCGCTGCGCGAGCCGCGGCGCCGCCTCGTCCACCGACGGCATCGTCACCGCCCCGGCGCGCGCGATCTCCGCCGGGTCCGGATCGAGCGTCGTCGCCAACCGCACCGGCGTGTCCATCGGCACGTTGATCAGCCGCTTGAGGTTCAGCAGCGCCGCATCCCGCGCGTTGTTCGCCTGCACGAGCTGCGGCTCCAGGTTCTTCGCGTCCACCTCCGCGCGCATCACCTCCAGCTCCGAGGCGCGCCCCGCAGCCTTCTGGAGCTTCACCTGCGCCAGGTGCTCCTGCGCCAGCCGCGCGCTCGCCTCCACGATCCGCGCGCTCTGCTCCGCCAGCGCCGCGTCGTAGTACGCCTGCTTCACGTCCAGCACGATCTGCGTCTTCGCCTCGTCCAGCGACGCCTGCGCCGCATCCGCCGCCGCCGCCGCCGCCTCGACCCCCGCCCGGATCTGCCCGCCCGCGTAC
>JADGGV010000738.1 GCA_019689775.1 Gemmatimonadota bacterium | reverse complement strand
TCGCCTGAGCGGGCGTGGGCGGCGGGAGCTGGACCTGCGGGGGCTCGCGCTGGCGCCGGGGTTCATCGATATCCACTCGCACACGGACCTGACGCTGCTGATCGACCCGAAGGCCGAGAGCAAGGTGCGGCAGGGGGTGACGACGGAGGTGGTGGGACAGGATGGCAGCTCGGTCGGGCCGTGGCGGGAGGAGGAGGCGGCGGCGACGCGGGAGTCGTATCGGAGGCGTTACGGCGTGGACATCGACTTCCACGACCTGGACGGCTTCTTCCGGCGGCTGGAGCGGCAGGGCGCGGCGGTGCACGTGGCGAGCATGATCGGCGCGGGGACGGTGCGGGCCTTCGTGGTCGGGGAGGAGAACCGGCCGGCGACGGCGGAGGAGATCCGTCGCATGCAGGCGCTGGTGGCGGAGGCGCTGCGGATCGGGGCGGTGGGCGTCTCCAGCGGGCTGGAGTACACGCCGGGCGCGTTCGCGGACACCGCGGAGCTGGTGGCGCTGTCGGAACCGATGAAGGGGATGGGGCTGCCGTACGCGTCGCACATGCGGAACGAGGACGACCGGCTGTTCGCGGCGATCGAGGAGACGCTGACGGTGGGGCGCACGGCGGGCGTGCCGGTGGAGGTGTCGCACCTGAAGGCGGAGGGGGAGCGGAACTGGTGGAAGCAGGCGCCGGTGCTGGACGCGCTGGAGACGGCGCGGAAGAGCGGGCTGGACGTGATGTTCGACGTCTACCCGTACGTCGCCTACAGCACGGGGCTGGCGAACCTGTTCCCGACGGACGTGCGCGACGGCGGGAACGCGGCGTTCCTGGCGCGGCTGCGGGACCCGTCGATGCGGGAGCGGCTGGAGGCGGCGGCGCGGGACAAGGTGGCGAAGCTGGGCTCGTGGGACGCGGTGCAGGTCACGTCGACGTCGTCGGACTCGCTGGCGTGGGCGCGGGGACGGAAGCTGGGCGCGCTGGCGCGGGAGCGGGGCGTGGACCCCTACGATCTCCTGGTCGAGATCATTGTGGGCGACTCGAACCGCGCGGGGATGGTCGGCTTCGGGATGAGCGAGGAGAACGTCGAGGCGCTGTTGCGGCATCCGCTGGCGATGATCTGCTCGGACGCGGGCGCGCGGGCGATCAAGGGGTCGCTGTCGGAGGGCTCGCCGCACCCGCGCGCGTACGGCACGTACCCGCGTGTGCTGGGGCACTACTGCCGGGACCGGAGGACGCTGCCGCTGGAGGCGGCGATCCGGAAGATGACGTCGATGCCGGCGGCGCGGCTGAAGCTGACGGACCGGGGGCGGATCGCGCCGGGGCTGGTGGC
Organism: Gemmatimonadota bacterium; assembly: GCA_019689775.1. Classification (GTDB taxonomy): domain Bacteria; phylum Gemmatimonadota; class Gemmatimonadetes; order Longimicrobiales; family RSA9; genus JADGGV01. The sequence goes on along the minus strand of JADGGV010000738.1, from coordinate 235 downwards.
GGACCTGGTGGCGTTCGACCCGGACAAGGTGAACGATCCGGCGACGTTCGAGCGGCCGCACCAGTACGCCGTGGGGATCCCGTACGTGATCGTGGCCGGTCAGCTCGTGATCCGGGAGGGCGAGCACACGGGCGCCCTGCCGGGCCGGCCGGTGCGCGCCCCGCGCGGCGCGGTGGGGTGGGGGGCGGCGCGCGCCCGCCCCCCCCGCGTGCCGCCGCCCCCCCCGGGCCGGGGG
>JADGGV010000074.1 GCA_019689775.1 Gemmatimonadota bacterium | reverse complement strand
CTACGGCACCACGCGTGCGGCGGGGCTGGCGGGCTACCTGCTCACCCACGACCAGATGTACCTGAACGGCGTCGTCCTCGTGTCGATGACGGGGTTGGACGTGGAGCGGGGCGACGACGTCGCGTACGCAACCGCGCTCCCGCACCTGACGGCGACGGCATGGTACCATCACAAGCTCGCGCCGGAGCTCCAGGCGCGGCCGCTGGAGGAGGTGGTCGCGGAGGCGCAGAAGTTCGCGATGGACGACTACGTCCGGGCGCTCATGCGCGGCGACCAGCTCACCGACGCCGAGCGCGCGGACCTCGCGCGCCGGCTCGCCCGCTACACCGGCTTGAGCGAAGCATACATCCGCAGCGCGAACCTGCGGGTGTCGGTGGCGCGCTTCCGGAAGGAGTTGCTGCGCGACCAGCGGCTGACGGTCGGGCGGCTGGACAGTCGCTACGCGGGCGTGGACCGCGACGCCGCGGGTGAGAGCTACGACTATGACCCGGCGATGGCGTCGTGGAACGGGCCGTTCCGTGAGGCGGTCGACCAGTACATGCGCAACGAGTTGGGCTACGAGACCGACCTCGAGTACAAGATCTGGGGCGATGTGCGTCCGTGGAAGCGCGATCAGGTCGGCCGGGGCGGGGTGGGCGAGATGCTGCGCGATGCGATGGCGCAGAATCCGTACATGCGCGTGCTCATCCAGGGCGGCTACTACGATGGCGCGACCACGTTCTCGGATGCCGAGTACACGATCCACCACCTCCAGCCGGGGGGCGAGTTCCGGGATCGTTTCCGCTTCCGGTTCTACCCGAGCGGGCACATGATCTACCTGCGCCGGGAGACGCTGGCCAGGGCCAAGCAGGACCTGGTGGACTTCATCAAGTGGGCGCTCGAGGCCCGGCGGCCCGCGCCGAGCGTGACCGCGGCGGGCGGGACGCAGCGATAGAGCCCGCCGTCGTGGGATCGCGCGCGGTCTCGCCCCGCGCGCGATCCGATCGCCGGCCGCGGAGGTGGACAACGGCGGCGCGATCGGGTAGCGTGTGGCCGCGCCGATGGTCGTACCGGTCCCGCGGCACGCGGGGCGGCCGCGGCGTTCCCCCCTTCCATCCGGATCCGGAGAGTCCGATGCCATCTACCCTCGTGTTCCGGGGGCGCCGCGGGCGTTTGCCCCGCGGCCGCCGTCGCATGCTCACGCCCGTGCGGGCGCGCGGGCTCGTTCCGCTCCTGGGCGCGCTGGCGCTGGCCGGCGTGGACGCCGCTCGCGCACGGGCGCAGGGCGTGGCGGACGCGGCGCCGGCCGCGCAGCCGCTCGACACGGCGTACACCCGTCGGATCCACGAGTACCTACAGGATCCGCGGATCACGACGTCGCTGGTGGATCACCTGCCGGCGTCGGCGACGGTGCCGACGCCGCTGAAGTTCTTCGGCTCGATGCCGGGCGAGCCCGGGGAGCTGCGCTACGCGAAGGACATCCATCGGTACCTCGCGGCGTTGGCGGCGGCGTCGCCGCGGGCGAAGTACTGGTCGATCGGGACGACGGAGGAGGGGCGGGAGCAGGTGATCCTGGCGATCGCGGACTCGGCGACGATCGCACGGCTGGACGAGTACGGGGCGATGCTCGCGGCGCTGACGGATCCGCGCAAGACGAGCGAGGCGGAGGCGCGGCGGCTGATCGGGACGGCGAAGCCGATCTACTGGATCACGAGCGGGATCCACTCGCCGGAGACGGGCGGGCCGGAGATGCTGACGGAGCTGGCGTACCGGCTGATCGTGGAGGAGACGCCGTTCGTGCAGGCGATCCGCAACCACGTGATCGTCTTCATCACGCCGGTGGTGGAGGTGGACGGGCGGGAGAAGGAGGTGGACACGTACTACTACGGCAAGAAGACGGGGAAGCCGCGGCCGCCGCTGCTGTACTGGGGCAAGTACGTGCAGCACGACAACAACCGGGATGGGATGGGGCAGTACCTGAAGCTGACGCAGAACATCGCGCGGGCGTTCCTCCAGTGGCACCCGACGTTCCTGCACGACCTGCACGAGGCGCAGTCGTACCTGTACACGTCGACGGGCACGGGCCCGTACAACGACTGGCTGGACCCGATCGCGACGAACGAGTGGTGGCTGCTCGCGCAGACGGAGGTCATGGAGATGACCAAGCGCGGGGTGCCGGGCGTGTTCACGTACGGGTTCTACGACGGCTGGGTGCCGAACTACCTGTTCTGGATCGCGAACACGCACAACTCGTTCGGCCGCTTCTACGAGGTGCAGTCGTACGGCCCGGACACGCTGACGCTGCGGCTGCCGGCGCGGAGCACGAGCCGGGAGTGGTACCGTGCGAACCCGCCGCTGCCGTCGATCAAGTGGGGTCCGCGCAACAACGTCAACATCCAGGAGTCGGCGCTGCTGATCGCGCTGAACAAGGTGGCGCAGGACCGGGAGCTATACCTCGAGAACTACTGGCTGAAGAACAAGCGGTCGGTGGAGAAGGGGAGGCGGGGGCCCACGTTCGCGTGGGTCGTGCCGGCGGCGCAGCGTCGGCGCGTGGAGGCGGCGGACTTCGTGAACGCGCTGCGGCACCAGGGCGTCGAGGTGCACCGCGCGGGGGCGGCGGCGAGCTACGGCGGCGTCGCCGTCCAGCCCGGCGACTACATCATCCGCGCAGACCAGCCCTACCGCACACTGGTCGACATGTACCTCGCCGTGCAGAACTACTCGCCGGCCAACCCGCTGCCGTACGACGACACGGGGTGGACGATGCAGCTCATGCGGAACGTCGAGGTGCACGTGGTGCGCGACACGGCGATCCTGTCCGCGCCGATGACGCTGCTGGCGGAGGATGCGCGGGTGCCGGGGACGATCCAGGGCACGGGCCCGGTGCTCGTGGTCGACCACACGACGGACAACACGCTGGTCACGTTCCGCTTCCGGCACGCGAACGTGGCGATGCAGGCCGCGGAGCGGGACTTCGAGCTGGCGGGGCATCACTTCCGGGCGGGCGCGATCATCATCCCGGCGGCGGACCGCTCGAAGCTGGAGCCGTCGATTCGGGAGCTGGGGCTGTCGGCGTGGGCGACCTCGTCGGTGCCGGCCGTGAAGACGCATGCGCTGAACGTGCCGCGCATCGGCTACGTGCATAGCTGGACGCGCACGCAGGACGAGGGGTGGGTCCGCGCGGCGCTGGACCACTACGGCGTGCCGTACACCTACTTTGGCGACACGAAGCTGCGCGAGGGGAAGCTGCGGGAGAAGTACGACGTCATCATCTACCCGCACGTCGGCGGCTCGCCGCAGTCGATGATCGCGGGGCTGCGCGGGGCGGAGCCGATCCCGTACCGCCGGACGGCGCTCACGCCGAACCTGGGCACGCCCGACTCGAGCGCGGACATCCGCGGCGGGGTGGGGCTCGAGGGGCTGCTCGAGCTGGCGCGGTTCGTCGAGCAGGGCGGCACGCTGATCACGGAAGGCGCGACCTCGACGCTGTTCCCGGAGTATGGCGTCACGAGCGGGGTCACGGTGGAGACGCCGTCGCAGCTCTTCGTGCGGGGCTCGATCCTGCGGGGCGTGTTCGCGGACGCCAACAGCCCGATCCTGTACGGCTACGACGGCAAGCAGTTGCCGGTGTACTTCAACCAGGGGCCGGTGCTGAACGCGGGCGGCGTCCCCGCGGGGTTCGCCGGCTTCCTCTCGGGTGGTGGGTCGGGGATCCCGGGCGTCGGCGTGAACATCACGCCGAATGCGGACGTGACGCAGCACGTCTCGCCGTACGACGAGTCGGAGAAGGCGCCGCGGTCGGAGCGGCCGCAGGCCGACGAGGCGGCGGAGTTCCGCAACCGCCTGCGCCGCGCCGGGCTGCTCGCGCAGGAGGCGTCGCCGCGCGTCGTCATGCAGTTCCCGTCCAACCCGAACGACATGCTGCTGTCGGGCACGCTGGTGGGCGGCCAGTACCTGGCCAACCGCGCGCTGGTCGTGGATGCGCCGTTGGGGAAGGGGCACGTGGTCATGTTCGCGCTGCGGCCGTTCTGGCGCTGGCAGACGCAGGGCACGTTCTTCCTGGCCTTCAACGCGATCCTGAACTGGGACGACCTGGACGCCGGGAAGGCCGAGCCGGCGGCGCAGAAGGCGGCGCCGCAGCGGTAGGGGGGCGCCGCTCGGGAGGCGCGGCCCCGGCCGCCCGGCGCCGCCCCTCCCGGACCCCGGGGGGCCGCCCCCCGCCGCGGGCCCGCGCCGCGCCGCCCGCCCGGCGGCCGGGGGGGGGGGGGGGGGCCCCCCCCCACCGCGGGGCCGCGTGGATCCGCTCGAGGGTCGAGCGGCCTCAGCCGAGGGTGACGACGGCCGCGGCCCAGCCGGCCGGATCCTCGTCGGCGCGGAAGAGCGTGCCGAAATCCACCACGATCGTCTCACCGCGCCGCGAGAGCGCATAGCGGTCGAGCGGCCGGGTGCTGCGACCGGAGGCGTGCGCGCCATCGGGGTGGAAGCGCGCCTTGTGCTTGGGGCAGAAGATGCGCGTCTCGTCGCGATGCCACTCGAGCCGCTGGCCCCGGTGCGGGCAGCGGAGCGAGAAGGCGTAGACGCGGCCCTGCCAGCGGGCCAGGATCACCTGGTTCTCGGCGTCGATGGCGACGCCGTCGGTCGCCGGGATCGGGTAGCTCCGCGTTGCTCCCTGGGCGCGGCCCGGCGTGAGCGTGCCGACCCGTTCGGCGAGCGCGGCCGCGGGCGCGGCGCCGGCCGCGGCGAGCGAGGCGACCGCGGCGAGGGCCGCGTGGCGCACGAAGGTGCGGCGGTCAACCGCGAGCGGACACACGCCCGGCTCCGCAGGCGGCGCATCGGTCCTGGCGGGCTGCGCGCGGTCCGTTTCGGGATGGTCGATCATGGTCGGCTCCTAGCGTTCGTCGTCGTGCTCGCCGCGGGCCACGCGCGGATTCCGCGCATCGTGGCCGGTGCCTGCGCGGCCCGCCGGCGGGGCGATGCCGGCGTCGGGGTTCGCGGTCGCGGCGGCCGGCGCGTAGGCGCTCGCCGCGCCGTAGCGGTAGACCAGCTCGCCGCCGGTGTGGCCGACGCGGACCGCGGCGACGACCAGGGCGGCGGCGCCGGCCGTGGCCAACACGCGCGCCGAGCGGCCGACGAGTCCCGGCGCGAGCCCGGCGCCGGTCACGAGGAGCAGCACGCCGGAGAGCGTGAGGAAGAGCTCGGCCATGTCCTCGTGGGTCTCGAGCGGCTGCTCGGCCACGACGCGCTCGACGCGCTCGTCCTGCGCCTCGCCGGTCTCGACGGCCGCCCATGCGCTCGCGGCGAGCGCACCGGCGAAGGCGAGCGGCACGGCCCAGGCGCGCAGCGGGCGGCTGCCGTGGCGGATCGCCCAGAGCGCGCCCGCGGCGACGAGGGGGAGGAGGACGGCCAGGACCACGGGAAAGTGGACGACCGCCGGGTGTAGCGGATCGGGAAGCATCACTGCGCTCCGTCTGAGGTTCGGTCGCAAGGTGCGCCACCCGGCGGGAGGGCGGTATCCGGCATCCGCTAGTGGCACCGCCCGGCGGGCGGCCTCCGGCGGATGCCGGACCGAGGTCCGGCCGGCCGCGGCGGCGGGCGCACGGGGGCGCGGCGGCGGTGGCGGCCGCTCGGTTGTGCGCCCGGCCGTGCCGGCGGGCGGCGGGATCGGTTCGGGCTCGATGGCCAGCGCACCGGCTCTCAGGGCCGGCTGGTCCGCCGGCCGCGGGCGACGCGGGGTGGTGCGCAGCCGGGCGCCATGCGTTATCCTTTCGTCATCCTGGCCCATCGGGCGCGGCTGGGCGGAACATGCCTCTCCGAGCGAGCCTTTCCTCACCCTCGCGCCGTGTTCCCGCCCGCGCCGGCGCCGCGCCGCTGGTCGACGGCGCCCGCCCATGTCGGCGCCCCGCGCGGTTGCTTCCCCTCAGCGGTCGAGATCGAGCCGTGATGCACGAAGGCAGTGGGGAGCGCCCGACGCGGGCGCAGGAGATGGATCCCGCCGAGGCGCGAAGCCTCCTGGACGCCCGGTTCCGCCTGTTCGTCGAGAGCGTCACCGACTACGCGATCCTGATGCTGGACACGGATGGCCGCGTGGTGAGCTGGAACCCCGGCGCGGAGCGGATCAAGGGCTACGCCGCCGAGGAGATCCTCGGGCGACACTTCTCGTTGTTCTACACGGAGGAAGATCGCATCAGCGGCCGCCCCTGGCAGGCGCTGGCGATCGCGCGCGCGGATGGCCACCACGCGGAGGAAGGCTGGCGGGTGCGCAAGGACGGGAGCCGGTTCTGGGCGAGCGCCGTGCTCACCGCCGTGCGGGACGACGAGGGACGGCTGGTCGGCTTCGGGAAGGTGACGCGCGACCTAACCGAGCGGAAGCGCCAGGAGGAGCGCGAGCGCGAGCTGCTGCTGGAGCGGGCGGCGCGGGCGGAGGCGGAGGCCGCCAACCGCGGCAAGAGCGAGTTCCTGGCCACGATGTCGCACGAGCTGCGGACCCCGCTCACCGCGATCATCGGCTACACGGAGCTGATGGCGGCAGGCTTGCACGGTCCACTGACGGCCCAGCAGAGCGACAGCCTGGAACGAATCCGCCGCAGCAGCCAGCTCCTCGCGTCGCTGATCAACAACCTGCTCGACTTTGCCCGGCTGGAGACGGGCCACCTCGGCTTCGAGGTCCAGGACATTCCGCTGGCCCCGGTGCTCGCCGGGGTGGAGTCGCTCGTCCTGCCGGAGTTCGAGAAGGCGGGCGTGACACTCTCGCGGGAGGGCTGCGACCGGGACCTCGTGCTGCGGGCGGACCCCGACCGGCTCGAGCAGATCCTGCTCAACCTGCTCACGAACGCGCAGAAATTCACGGCGCCGGGCGGGCGGACGTGGATCCGGTGCGAGGCGGACGAGGCGGAAGCCCGCGTGCTCGTGAGCGACACGGGGCGCGGCATCCCGCCGGACCGGCGCGAGGCCATCTTCGAGCCGTTCGTGCAGCTCGAGCGGGAGCGCATGCGGACGGGCCAGCCGGGCGTCGGGCTCGGGCTGGCGATCAGCCGCGACTTCGCGCGCGCCATGGGCGGGGACATCACGGTGGAGAGCGAGGTGGGGCGCGGCTCGACGTTTACGCTGCGGCTCCCCCGTTCGGTCCCGGGCGGCGCGGGGCAGCCCGCCGCGGACCGACGGGGCGCCGCCGCCCTGCGCCAGGTCGTCGACGGCGGGCCGTAGGCGAACGACCACGAGGAGGCGGCTTGCCGGCGCCGGCCCGCCGCGGCGCGCGGTCTCGATCACTGCGCGGTCCGGCTCCCGTCCCGCCCCGCTGGCCGGCGCCCGACCTTTCGCGCGGCATCACCCGGCGGTATTGGTGAGGTGATCCCGCACCCTTCACCGTCAGGCCAGGAGATGCGATGAAGCCCTCCACTCGCCGCCCGGTCGGCGTCCCGCTCCGGCTGCGTGCCCTCGCGCCGGCCCTGCTCGCCGCCGGGCTGGCGTCGTCGCCGGCGTGCGCCCGCGCCGCGGGCGCGGCTCCCGGCGCGGACGCCGCGGCGACCGCCGTCGCGCTCGACACCCCGCGCGTCGCCTCGGCGGCCGACGCCGCCCGCCGGCTGGACGCCTACGTGGCCCGCGCCGTGGCCGACTGGCACGTGCCGGGGCTCGCCATCGCGGTCGTGCGCGGCGACTCCGTGGTGTTCGCGAAGGGGTACGGCGTGCGCGAGCTCGGCAAGGCCGAGGCGGTGGACATCCACACCCGTTTCGCGATCGGCTCGACCACGAAGGCGATGACCGTGGCCGCGCTGGCCATGCTGGTGGACGAGGGGAAGATCCGCTGGGACGAGCCCGTCATCGACGTGCTCCCGGATTTCCGTCTCTACGACCCGTACGTGACGCGCGAGGTCACGATCCGCGACCTGCTGACGCACCGCACGGGCCTCGGCAACGCCGACCTCCTCTGGATCGGCAACGACTACCCGGGCGAGGAGGTGATCCGGCGGGTACGCTACCTGAAGCTGGCGCACCCGTTCCGCGCGGTGTGGGACTACCAGAACATCATGTACGCCGTCGCCGGCGACGTCGTCGCCGCCGCCTCCGGCATGCCCTGGGAGCAGTTCGTCCGCACGCGCATCTGGCAGCCGCTCGGGATGAACGAGACGGAGGCGACGCTGGCCGACGTCGCTGGAAAACCCGACGTCGCCTCCCCCCACGACTCGATCGGCGGGCGGATGAAGGTGATCGCGAACCGCCCCGTGGATCCGGTCAAGTCGGCGGGCTCGGTCTGGTCGAGCGTGAGCGACATGTCGAAGTGGATGCGCTTCGTGCTCGACAGCGCGCGGGTGGGGGGCAAGCGGCTCATCAGCGCCGAGCAGTACCGGGAGATCTTCACGCCGCAGATCCGCGCGCCGATGGAGGAGTACCCGGCGCTCCAGCTCTCGCGCCCGCACGGCTTCAGCTACGGCCTGGGCTGGTTCATCCAGGACTACGCGGGCGAGTGGGTGTGGATGCACACCGGCAGCATCGACGGCATGAGCGCCATCATCGGGCTGCTCCCGGACCGGAAGCTGGGCGTCTATGTCCTCGCCAACCGCGACCACGCAGAGCTGCGCCACGCGCTGATGTACAGGGCGTTCGACCTCTTCACCGGCCGCCCCGACCGGGATTGGAGCCGCGAGCTGCTCACACTCTTCAGCGGGATCCGCGAGCGGGCGCGCGCTCGGCAGGCCGAGCGCGAGAAGACGCGGCACGCCGACGTCGGCCCGTCGCTGCCGCTCGGGGCGTACGCCGGCGTCTACAGCGACTCGACGTTCGGCGCGGTGCGCGTCCAGCTCCGCGGCGACTCGCTCCGCCTGGCCTACGGCAAGGGGGTCGTCGGCACGCTCGAGCACTGGGAGTACGACACCTTCCGCGCGCACCTGGAGGACGAGCGCCAGGACCCGATCCTCGTCACGTTCCTTCCGGACGGCGCGGGCGGCGTCTCGGCCGTCCGCCTCATGGGCGTGACGTTCCGACGGGAGGCGACGCCGGCGCCGGTGCCGTAGCGCGGGCCGCGCCGCGGGCGGAGCCCCCAACGCCGCCGGGCGCCGACGCCGCAGGGGCGGCGCCCGCCAATCCCCGGCCCCGACGGTCGCCTCGATGGCGCCGTGCGGGGCCGATCTCGTCCGCGCCCCATCGCCGGTGAGTCGGCCGGCTCGGCGAGGCCGTCGCTCCCACCACGGTAATTGTCCATCCCCGAAATCCCGATTGGGTGTCGAATTTACCCGTCGTCCATGACGAACTGTCGGCTCTGGTGAACTCGGCTCATGATAATTAATATCCGGCGCGGCACGCATCTTTGCCGCTCCCGCTCCCGCTTACGGTCCAGCTCCCGCGTCCGGCTGTTCTGGATCGGGAGCGAAAGCGAAACGGATCTGGCGGGCTTCATCTCCGTGTACGGGCCGGCCTCCGCCGGCCGGCCCTCGACTCCCCTCACGATTGGAGATCTCCCTATGCGATGGGTGGCCGGTGCGCTGGCGATGTCGCCCGTGATGACGGCCTCGCGACGGTGAGGGCGCAGCGGATCAAGCTGCCGGTGGGGCTGCCGGAGCTGGAAGCGACGGTGAAGGCGGACTCGAACGACGCGGTTGCACACTACAACGTCGCCCTCGGGTACTGGAGCCGGACGCGGTACGACGACGCGGAGCGCGAGCTGGTGGAGGCGACGACGCTGGATCCGCGCTTCGCGATGGCGTACCTGGCGCGGGCGTACCTGCCGTTCGCGCGGCGTCCGGAGCTGTGGAACGAGGTGCTCGAGGGGCGGGTCCCGACGGAGTGGACGGCCGCGCTGGAGACGTCGACGCGGCTGTACCGGCAGGCGTTCATGATCGATCCGCTGGTGGACATGCGGATCGCGGGCGCGGTGGTCCCGCCGAAGTCGATCCTGTGGGAGACGGACGAGGCGCTGGCCGCGATCTACCAGGGGTGGGCGCGGGGCTTCGACGACTTCCGGGACGCGGACTACGCGGCGGTGTTCTTCCGGCTGAGCCGGATGGTGGACGCCCTCCTCATCGGGCGGCACAGTCTGTCGAAGATCCCGAGCGGGATCCTGTGGTACCGGGGGCTCGCGGCGGCGCACCTCGACCGGCATGCGGACGCGATCCGCGACAGTCAGGAGCTGCTCGACCGCTCGGTCGGGGTGGAGCGCCGGGATTCGCTCGTCTACGTGCCGTTGCGCACGAACGAGTACCGGTACGTGCTGGCGGTGCTGAAGCAGCGGGCGGGTGACGACGCCGGGGCGACGCAGCTCTTCCGCGAGGCGCTCGAGAACGACCGTGGCCTGTACATGGCCCACGTGCAGCTCGCGCGGCTGGCGGAGAAGGCCGGCGACCTGGATGGCGCGCTGTAGGAGCGGCAGCTCGCGGTCGAGGCGAACCCGGATGACGCCACGCTCCTCTTCGACCTCGGGACCACGCTGCTCAAGGCGCGCCGGTACGCCGAGGCCGAGGCGGCGCTGCGCCGGGAGATCGCCGCGCTGCCGAGGGACGCTCGCCCGTCCTACGGGCTGGGGCTGACGCTCCAGGCGGCGGGGCAGCCGGCGGCGGCGAAGGCGGCCTTCGCCGACTTCGTCCGGCTGGCGCCGCGGCGCTACCAGCAGCAGATCGCGGATGCCCGGCGCCGGATGGAGGCGCTCCCGTGAGCGGCCGCGCGCGCGGCCTCGCCGCGCTCGTCGCCCTTGCGGCGCTGGCCGCGCCGGCGGCCGGCCAGCAGCGCTCGGCCTACGAGGAGCTTCAGACGTTCTCGGGGGTGCTGAACAACATCCGGCTAAACTACGTGGACTCGGTGTCCTACGCGCCGCTGGTGCGGGCGGCGATCGCCGGGATGCTGCGCGCGCTCGATCCGCACAGCGCCTTCATCGCGCGCGACGAGCAGACGGTGCTGGACCAGGTCGAGAGCGGGCGGCTGGCGGCGATCGGCGCGCGGCTGGAGGAGGTGGACGGCGCGCTCACGCTGACGAGCGTCGGGCCGGACGGGCCGGCGGCGCGGGCCGGGATCCAGCCCGGCGACCGGCTCGTGGCCGTGGACGACGTCCCGGTCGCGGGACTCTCGCCGTCCGCCGCGCTCGTGCGCCTCGCCGGCGAGCCGGGCTCGCGGCTGCGCCTGACGCTGGAGCGCGGGCCGCGGCTCGAGCCGCAGAGCTTCCAGGTGGCGCTGAAGCGGCGGGTGTACCGCTGGCCAGCGGTCGTGGGGGCGGGGATGGCCGACTCGGTCACGGGCTTCATCGCGCTGCGCGAGTTCTCGCCGGGCGCTGCGGCCGAGGTCCGGGCGGCGCTGAAGCGGCTGCGCGGCCAGGGCGCGCGCCGGCTGATCCTCGACCTGCGCAACAACCCGGGGGGCGTGGTCACGGAGTCCGTCGAGATCGCCGCGGAGTTCCTGCCGAAGAAGACGCTCGTCTTCCGCACCCGGGGCCGGAAGGCCGACGTGGACGCGGACTTCGTGACCGACCACACCGGCGACGCGGTGGATCTGCCGCTCATCCTCCTCGTGGACGGCGGCAGTGCGAGCGCATCGGAGGCGCTCGCGGGCGCGCTCCAGGACCACGACCGCGCCCTCGTGCTCGGGCGCCGGACCTTCGGCAAGGCGCTCGTCCAGACGGGCTTCCCGCTCCAGTCCGGGGACGTGGTGTGGCTCACCATCGGCCGCGTGCTCACGCCGAGCGGCCGGTTCATCCAGCGGCGCTACACCGGCCTCTCGCCCGAGCAGTACCGCGCCCTCCGGGGCACGCCCACCGCCGCCGAGGATACGACGGCGACGTACCGGACCGACGCGGGGCGGGTGGTGCGGGG
>JADGGV010000737.1 GCA_019689775.1 Gemmatimonadota bacterium | reverse complement strand
CCTCCCGCTCCCCCATATTCGCGCCCCTTCGAGCCGACCGGCGGTTCATGCGGAGGAGGGCCTCGGGTTTACCCCAGCCGCACCCCAGCATCAAACCCCTGTATCGAAATCGCATGACGATCGAGGCGACGTCCGCCCGTTATCTCGTTGGTCTCAATCCCCAGCAACGCAGCGCGGTGTTGCACACGGAGGGCCCGTGCCTGATCCTGGCCGGCGCGGGCTCCGGCAAGACGAAGACGCTGGTCCACCGCATCGCGTCCACCGGATCCGCGGGAAGGAGGTGCCCCCGTCGCGGATCGTGGTGGTCACGTTCACCAACCGCGCGGCGGACGAGATGCGGGAGCGCGTGCAGGCGTACGCGGGCAAGGACGCGCGTGACGTCACGGTGAGCACGTTCCACGCGCTCGGCGTCCGCATCCTGCGCGCGCACGGCAAACGGCTCGGCCTGCCGGAGCGGTTCGCGATCTACAGCGGCCCCGACCAGCTCGGCGCGCTGCGCTCCGCGTGCGCCGAGATCTCGATCGCCGACGACCGCTTCGACATGAAGCGCATCCTGCGCCGCATCTCGGACTGGAAGAACCGCCGCGTCTCGCCCGAACAGGCGATGCGCGAGGTTGCCGCAGCACGGACCCGCGGCAACCGCGCCGACGACTACGCGGTCCTCGCCGCTGATGCCTACGCCCGCTACGAGGAGACGCTCCGCGCCGCCGGCGCCGTCGACTTCGACGACCTGCTCCTCCTCCCCGTGCGGCTCCTGGAGGAGGAAGAAGAGGTCCGCCGCGACCTCTGGCGCCGCTGGCACTACCTCATGATCGACGAGTACCAGGACACCAACCCCGTCCAGCTCGACCTCGCCCGCCTCCTCGCCGGCCAGCGCCGCAACCTCTGCGTCGTCGGCGACGACGACCAGTCCATTTACGCGTTCCGCGGCGCCGACGTCGGCAACATCCTCGAGTTCGAGCGGCACTTCCCCGGCGCGCGGGTCATCAAGCTCGAGCAGAACTACCGCTCCACGCGCCGGATCCTCGCCGCGGCCAACGCCGTCATCGCAGGCAACGCGCGCCGCCACGCGAAGCGCCTGCACACGGAGAACCCCATCGGCGCGCCCATCGACCTGTGGGAGCACGAGGACGAGGAAGCGGAGGCCGAGGCGATCGCGAACGAGATCGCGACGCGCCGCTTGACGCAGAAGCGCAAGTGGGGCGACTTCGCGATCCTCTACCGCACCAACACGCAGTCCCGGCCGCTGGAGGAGGCGCTGCGGTCCAGGAACATGCCCTACCGCGTCGTCGGCGGAACCGCGTTCTTCGACCGGAAGGAAGTGGCCGACGCGCTCGCCTACCTCCGCGCCGTCGTCTTCCCCAAAGACGAGATCGCGGTCCGCCGCATCATCAACTACCCGGCGCGCGGGATCGGGCGCGCCACGGTCCTGAAGATCGCGGAGCTCGCACAGGCGAAGGGCATCGGCTTCGTGGATGCCCTGCTCGCCGCCGGCCCGGACGACATCGGCGCCGCCGCTCACCGCGCCGTGGCCGGGTTCCTCGAGATG
>JADGGV010000736.1 GCA_019689775.1 Gemmatimonadota bacterium | reverse complement strand
GGAAGGGGATGCTGGTGGTGCGCCGGGCGGAGGAGCTGGCCGGGGCGTTCGAGGCGGCGTCGCAGGAGGCGCTCCGCGCGTTCGGCGACGGCAGCGTCTACATCGAGAAGTACCTCGAGGGGCCGCGGCACATCGAGATCCAGGTGCTCGCCGACGCGCACGGCAACACGCTCTCGCTGGGCGAGCGGGACTGCTCGATCCAGCGCCGGCACCAGAAGATGGTCGAGGAGGCGCCGTCGCCCGCGATCACGCCGGAGCTGCGCCGGCGCATGGGGGAGGCGGCCGTCGCCGCGGCGCGCTCGGTGGGGTACCGCAACGCCGGCACGATCGAGTTCCTCTACCAGGGCGGCGAGTTCTACTTCCTGGAGATGAACACGCGGATCCAGGTCGAGCACCCGGTGACGGAGATGGTGACCGGCCTCGATCTGGTGCAGTGGCAGCTCCGGATCGCGGGCGGCGAGCGCCTGCCGTTCCGGCAGGAGGAGGTGCGGCTGACCGGCCACGCCATCGAGTGCCGGATCACGAGCGAGGATCCGGCGAACGGGTTCCTGCCGTCGACCGGCCGGATCGAGCTGCTCGACGTGCCCAGTGGGCCGGGCGTGCGTTGGGACGGCGGGATCGAGGAGGGGTACGAGGTCTCGCTGCACTACGATCCCATGCTGGCGAAGCTGATCGTGCACGCGCCGGACCGGTCCGCGGCGATCGAGCGGATGCGCCGCGCGCTCGGCGAGCTGCGCGTGGTGGGCGTGGAGACGAGCGCGTCATTCCACCGGCGCGTGATGGACGAGCCGGACTTCCGCGCCGGCGACGTCGACATCAATTACCTCGAGAAACACCCCGAGCTGCTGGCTGCGCGGATCGACGAGGCGGAGGTGCGGGCCGCCGCGTTGGTGGCGGCGCTGCTGGAGGACGAGCGACGCGAGCGGCGGGCGCTGCGACGGATGGTGGCCGGCGGGGCGGACGCCGCGCCGAGCCGCTGGCGCGGCCTCGGCTGGCGGTGACGCCGCCGGAGCCGCGCCCGCGGCGGTTTCGGGGACCCGCGCGGCGAGCTATCTTGTTGCGGTTGCGGCCCGGGGTCACGGCTCCGGGCCGATTCGTGCGCGCCAGCGGCGGGGGACGATCGTTGTCGAGGCGGAGCAGCGACGGGGCGGTCGGCGGGCCGGTCGTGCACATCCGCGGGATCGCGGCGGGGGGCGCCGGCGTAGGCCGGTTGCCGGACGGGCGCGCGGTCTTCGTGCAGCGGACGGCGCCGGGGGAGGAGGTGGAGGTGCGGGTCGTCGAAGAGCGACGGCGCTGGGCCCGGGCCGAGCTGGGTCGCGTGCTCGCGCCGGCGCCCGAGCGCCGCGAGGCGCCGTGCCCGTACTACGCGCGCTGCGGCGGCTGCACGCTGGAGCACCTGGTGTATCCGGCGCAACTGCGCGCCAAGGCCGGGATCGTCGCGGACGCGCTCCGCCGCATCGGCGGGGTGACGATCGAGGCGCCGGAGGTGGTGGCCTCGCCGCGGGAGGTGCGCTACCGGAACCGGGTGTCGTTCACGCTGCTCCGGCTGGGGCGGGGG
>JADGGV010000735.1 GCA_019689775.1 Gemmatimonadota bacterium | reverse complement strand
GCCCTGCCGCGCGCCGTCCGCTTCGGCGCCTCACCGTCCCGCCCCCGCTCCTGCATCCGGCCGGCCGCCCGCGCGGCCGCGCCGCCCGCCTCGACCTCCCTCTCCGTCTCGGTGTGCATGCCTCCACCTGTCGCCAACGCGCGCGCCCCGTGCCGGCAGCGTCGCCGGCGCGCCTCAGCGCGTGTAACGTATCGGGGCGCACGCTGAAAGTAATCGCGCACGGCGTCGCTTGACGAGTAGAATATGCCTTCTACTTTTAACGAGGGGGAGTCTTCGCGCGCGGCGGAGCGAGCCGGGGCGGGAGGGCATCCATCCGCGGAATCCACACACAGGACGAGACGGGACGTGTCGGCGAGGGCGGAGCTGGACGAGGCGCCGGGGGCGCAGGGGGCGACGCGGGAGCGGAGCGCGGCGGCGTCGGGGTCGGAGCACAAGTACGTCATTGCGTTTGCGGTGGTGCTGGCGGCGCTGATGCAGGTGATCGACAGCTCGATCGTGAACGTGGCGCTGCCGGACATGATGGGGAACCTGGGGGCGAGCCTGGACGAGATCGCGTGGGTGACGACGGGCTACATCCTGGCGAGCGTGATCATCATGCCGATGACGGCGTGGTTGGGCGATCTATTCGGGCGGAAGCGGTACTTCGTGGGGTCGATCCTGATCTTCACGGCGTCGAGCTTCATGTGCGGGGCGGCGCATTCGCTGGGCGCGCTGGTGTTCTGGCGGATCGTGCAGGGGCTGGGTGGCGGGGCGTTGATGGTGGTGTCGCAGGCGGTGTTGCTGGAGGCGTTTCCGCGGGAGGAGGCCGGGATGGCGATGGCGCTGTTCGGCCTTGGGGTGATGGTGGGTCCGACGATCGGCCCGACGTTGGGGGGTTGGCTGACGGACAACTACGGCTGGCCGTGGATCTTCTACGTGAACGTGCCGGTCGGGTTGCTGGCGGCGGCGATGATCTGGATGTACGTGCACGATCCGGCGCATCAGCGGAAGCCGGCGGCGATCGACTACGTCGGGATCGTGCTGTTGACGGTGAGCATCGGGGCGATCCAGTACGTGCTGGAGCACGGGGAGCGGGACGACTGGTTCGACTCGCGGCGGATCACGGCGCTGGCGGTGATCGGTGCGGTCGGCGGGGTGCTGCTCGTGTGGCACGAGCTGCGGACGGAGCACCCGATCATCCAGTTCCGGGTGCTGAAGCACCGGCAGATGTGGGTGGGGACGCTGCTCGGGATCGTGATGGGGATCGGGCTGTACGCGATGTCGTTCACGCTGCCGGTGTTCCTCCAGGGGAACCTGCGGATGACGGCGGAGCAGACGGGGCTGGTGCTGCTCCCCGGGGCGCTGACGACGGCGGTCTCGATGGCGGTTGCGGGGCGGCTGACGTCGCGGCTGGACGCGCGGCTGATGATCCTGATGGGGGCGCTGATCTTCGCGGATGCGGCGTGGCGGCTGTCGAAGATCACGGGGGAGAGCGGTGCGGCGGACTTCTTCTGGCCCCTGGTGCTGCGGGGGGTGGGGCTGGGGCTGATGTTCGTGCCGGTGACGACGGTGACGTTGG
>JADGGV010000073.1 GCA_019689775.1 Gemmatimonadota bacterium | reverse complement strand
AGTGGGTGGAGGGCGCGGGTGGGCGGGCGGCGGCCGAGGTCGAGGAGACGGTCATGATCCCGTGCGACGCGGTGATCCTGGCGATCGGGCAGGAGAACGCGTTTCCGTGGATCGAGCGCGACCTGGGGATCGAGTTCGACGAGCGGGGGATGCCGGTGGTCGACCGGGCGACGATGCAGAGCACGCTCCCCGGCGTCTTCTTCGGCGGCGATGCGGCGTGGGGCCCGGAGAACATCATCTGGGCGGTGGCGCACGGGCACCAGGCGGCGATCTCGATCGACCTGCACTGCTCGGGCGTGTCCGTCGCGGAGCGGCCGGAGGAGCAGATGCGGCTGGTCAGCCAGAAGATGGGGCTGCACCAGTGGAGCTACAGCAATGCGTTCAGCGCGGCGGACCGGGCGCGGATGGTCCACGTCGAGCTGGACCGCCGGCTCTCGCGGACGACGGTGGAGGTCGAGCTGGGCTTCGACGCGGCGCAGACGGCATCGGAGGTGGAGCGCTGCCTGAACTGCGACGTGCAGACGCACTTCACGGCACCGCTGTGCATCGAGTGCGATGCCTGCATCGACATCTGCCCGGTGGACTGCCTGACGATCACGGCGGACGGGGAGGAGCCGGAGCTGGTCGCGCGCCTCACGGCGCCGCGATTGCACCCGGAGCAGCCGTTGTTCGTGTCGGAGCCCCTGCCGCAGACGCGGCGGGTGATGGTGAAGGACGAGGACCTCTGCTTGCACTGCGGGCTGTGCGCGGAGCGCTGCCCGACGTCCGCGTGGGACATGCGCAAGTCGGAGGTTCTGCTGCCGTACGCGGGGCGGCCGGCCGGCCGCTCGCTGCCGATCCTGCAAACGGCCGCCGTGTAGGCGGCCCCGCCGATGCCGACGACCACCGACCGCACGAACGACTTCGCGCTGAAGATCGCCACCGTCAACGGGACGGGCTCGGCGAGCGCGAACGGGCTGCTCATGCAGGCGATCTTCCGCATGGGGATCCCGGTCTCGGGGAAGAACGTCTTCCCGTCGAACATCCAGGGGCTGCCGACCTGGTACGAGATCCGGGTGAACCACCGTGGGCACGTGGCCCGCACGCCGCGCTTCGATCTCGTCGTCGCGATGAACAACGCGACGTACGAGCGTGACATCCGGGAGCTTCAGCCCGGCGGGTACGTGCTCTACGACTCGTCGTGGCCGCTCCCGACGTCGCTCGTCCGCGACGACGTGACGCTGCTGGGGATGCCGCTGGCGCAGATGTGTGTGGACGCGTTCCGGGACGGCCGTGAGCGCCTGCTGATGAAGAACATCGCCTACCTCGGCGCGCTCACGGCCTTGCTCGACGTGGACATCTCCGTCGTCGACACGCTGCTGGAGGAGCAATACGGCGCGAAGAAGGCGTTGCTCGAGTCGAACCACCGCGCGCTGCGGATGGGACGCGAGTACGCGCTGAAGCACTTCGACTGCCCGCTCCCGTTGCGGCTCGAGGCGATGCCGCGCTCCGACGACTGGATCCTGATCGACGGCAACACGGCGGCGGCGATGGGGTGCCTGTTCGCCGGCGCGACGGTCGGCGCGTGGTACCCGATCACGCCGTCGACGTCGCTGATGGACGCGTTCCGCGGGCTGTGCGCGCGCTACCGGCGCGACCCGGTGACCGGGAAGAACCGTTACCTCGTGCTCCAGGCCGAGGACGAGCTGGCGGCCGCCGGGATGGTCCTCGGCGCGAGCTGGGCGGGCGCGCGCGCGTTCACGCCGACGAGCGGCCCGGGGATCTCGCTGATGAGCGAATTCATCGGCCTGGGCTACTACGCCGAGATCCCCGGCGTGTTCTTCGACGTGCAGCGCACGGGGCCGTCGACGGGGATGCCGACGCGGACGCAGCAGGGCGACCTGCTGCTGACGGCGTACGCGTCGCACGGCGACACGAAGCACATCGTGCTGTATCCGGCGGACCCGGGCGAGTGCTTCACGATGGCCGTGCAGGCGTTCGACCTGGCGGAGCGCTTCCAGACGCCGGTGTTCGTGCTCTCGGACCTGGACATCGGGATGAACGACTGGGTGTGCCGGTGCTTCCACTGGGACGACGCCTACCGGCCGGACCGCGGTAAGGTCCTCGGACCCGAGCAGATCGAGAAGATGCAGGCGTTCTACCGCTACCTGGACGCCGATGGCGACGGCATCGCCGCGCGCACCTACCCGGGCGTGCACCCGAAGGGCGCCTACTTCACGCGCGGCTCCGGGCACACGAAGCTGGGCACGTACACGGAGGATGCCGCCGAGTACCAGGAGGTGATGGAGCGGCTGGCGCGCAAGATCGCGAGCGCCGCGGAGGCGGTGCCGGCGCCGATCGTCGAGCGGCGCCCCGGCGCCTCGTTCGGCGTGGTCTCGATCGGCAGTTGCGACGGCGCCGTGCGCGAGGCGCTCGACCTGCTGGCGGAGCGCGGGATCGTCGCCGACTACCTGCGCGTGCGCGGCTTCCCGTTCCATCCGTCGGTCGAGGAGTTCCTGCTGGCGCACGACGTCGTCTACGTCGTCGAGATGAACCGCGATGCGCAGCTCCGCTCGCTCCTCGCGCTGGAGACCGACATGCCCAAGACGCGCATGCGCTCGATCCGCTCCTGGGGCGGCGTGCCGCTCAGCGCGGATGTGGTGGTGGAGGGGATCCTGGAGAGCCTCGTCGAGGTCCACGCATGACGACATCGATCCCGAAGCCGAAGGTCCGGCACCCGGGCCTGCCGAAGAACGCGATCGGCCTGACCCACCGCGACTACGAGGGCGCCGTCTCGACGCTGTGCGCGGGCTGCGGCCACGACTCGATCACGGCCGCGATCATCCGCGCGTTCTGGGAGCTGAGCATCCCGCCGCACACCGTCGCGAAGCTGTCGGGGATCGGCTGCTCGTCGAAGACGCCCGCCTACTTCCTGAAGGAGGCGCACGGCTTCAACGCCGTGCACGGCCGCATGCCGTCGATCGCGGCGGGCGCCGCCGCGGCGAACCGCGCGCTCACGCTCCTCGGCGTCTCCGGCGACGGCGACTCGCTCTCGATCGGCCTCGGCCAGTTCTGCCACGCGATCCGGCGCAACGTCCGCGTCGTCTACATCCTCGAGAACAACGGGGTGTACGGGTTGACGAAGGGGCAGTTCTCGGCCTCCGCGGACGTGGGCTCAAAGGCGAAGCGAGGCGAGGCGAACCGCAACCCGCCGATCGACCCGGTGCTCCTCGCGCTGACGCTCGGCGCGACGTTCGTCGCGCGCTCGTTCTCGGGCGACAAGGCGCAGCTCGTGCCGATCCTCAAGGCGGCGCTGACGCACCGTGGCTTCGCGTTCATCGACGTCATCTCGCCGTGCGTGACGTTCAACGACCACGAGGGCTCGACCAAGAGCTACCGTTTCACCCGCGAGCACGCGCGGGAGGTCGTGCACGCGGACCTCGTCCCGCTACGCGGCGAGATCACCGCCTCGTACGCCGAGGGCGCGACGACGGACGTGCGCATGCACGACGGCACCGTCGTCCGGCTGAGGAAGGTCGCGCCGGACTACGACCCGACGGACCGCGACGAGGCGTACGCGTACATCCGCGAGCGCCAGCGGTCAGGCGAGGTGCCGACCGGGCTCCTCTACCTCTCCCCCGACACGACGGACATGCACGAGGTCGAGAAGACCGTGGATGTGCCGTTGATGAGCCTGGCGCACGAGGAATTGTGCCCGGGCAGCGCGGCGCTGGACGCGCTGATGGCGGAGTTCCGGTAGGCGGCGCTCGCGCTACTACGCGAGCGCCGCTTCGATCGGGCCGAACAGCCAGTTCCCGGGCTCGGTGGGGTCCGCGCTGAGGTAATACTGCGGCAGCATCTCGCGCATCTCGGCGGCGGAAAGATAGCCGTCGCCATCGAGGTCGAGGAGCGGGAAAATCATCTCGGAAAGCGATTCCGGCACGCCATGCGCCGCCTGGAACCGGCTCAGCTCCTCGCGCGTGATGCGGCCGTCGCCGTCGGCGTCGAGCAGCGAGAAGACGAAGTCCGCGAGCGAGCGCATCCGGCTCTCGAACGCCTCCGGCATGCTGGCGAGCTGCTCGTGGTAGCGCAGGTAGTCGTCGAGGCCGACGCGCCCGCGGCGGTCGACGAACGGCCGCGCCTCGTCCCAGGACGCCAGGTAGCGCCAGCGGATCGCCTCGAACTCGGCGCTCGTCGGGCGCAGCCCGACCGCGGTCGCGACGGAGCCGGCCAGCCGCACCAGGTCGGACGGCTCGATGTAGCCATTGCCGTCGGTGTCGAGGATCTCGAACATGCGGACGATCTTGCGCTGCTGCAGGTCGGAGAGCACGGCGCACCTCCTGGGGACGGGATCGTTCGGTACGTGAGCGACGCCGGCGCGTCCCGGGCCGGGGCGTCCGGGGAGGGCCGGTCCTCCCGACGGCGCGTGGGGCGCTGTCCGGCGGAATTGTTGGCCGCGTCCGCGGTCCGCGCCAACCTCCCGCGGCGCTTCCTGCCTGAGGGTGCGATTGCCTCCCCGAGCCGCCAACACGTCCCGCGGACAGAGCAACACGGTTCGGACACCGCCATCATGCCCGGACCGCCGCCGCCGGGGCAAGCCTCACGTGCGCGGCCCCGCCCGAGGCACCGTAGCCGGCCCGCAGCCAGGGGCGCGCGACCCTGACGTGCGCCGCCCCGCCGGGCGCACCCTCCTCCGCCGGCCCGGCTCCGCCCGCCTCACCGCGGCTCGACGATCGCCTTGACAACGCACCCGGCCGCCACGTCGTCCAGCGCCGCGTCCGCCTGCGCCAGCCCGTACCTCGCCAGCGGGATGCGCCGCCACGCCGCGGCGCGCTCCGGGTCGCGGAGCAGCGTGAGGCCGCGGTGGAAGTGGGAGAAGTCCGAGCCCCAGCAGCCGCGCACGTCGAGGTGCTTGCGGTTCAGGTCGAGGTGCGGGTTGATGGCGACGTCGCCGTGGTCCGTGTACTGGCCGAGCACGATCACGCGCCCGGCGTCGCGGGCGAAGCGCATGGCCTGGACGACGGCGGCGGGCGCACCCGTGGCCTCGATGACGACGTCGGCGCCGCGGCCTCCGGTGTGGGCGCGCACCCACGCGAGGCGCTCGGCCTCATCCGCGGCGGCGATGTCGAGCGTGGCTGCGGCGCCGACCGTGCGCGCGGCCGCGAGCCGCGCCTCCGGCGCGCCGATGCAGAGCACGGTCCCCGCGCCGGACATGCGTGCCAGGATCACGGCCGACAGCCCGACCGGGCCGCTGCCGAGCACGAGCACGCTCTCGCCGAGGCGAAGCTCGGCGCGGTCGAGGCCGTGCAGCGCCGTCGGGAGCGAGCAGCCGCCGGCCATGAACGCGTCGGGCGCGACGCCGTCGAGCGGCAGGATGCGGGTGCCGGGGCGGAGATAGACGCGCTCCGCCCACCCGCCCGCGAGCCCGTCCGCGGCGCCGTACGTGATTCCGTAGACGCGGCGGTGCGGGCAGCGCGTCGTCGCCTTCGCCACGAGGCAGTACCAGCACGCGTTGCAGGTGCGGTGCACGTCGAGGAACGTGACCGCATCGCCCTCGCGGAGCGGCCGTCCCTCGACGTCGAGAACCCGGCCGCGCACGCGCTCGAGTCGGCCGACGGACACGTGCCCCGGGATCAGCGGGTACGGCACGCCGGCGAGGCGACCGGCGCGCAGATGGACATCGGTGCCGCACACCTCGCTCAGCTCGACGGCGAGGAGCGCGGAATCCGGCTCGAGGTCCGGGATGGGCAGCTCGCGCACCTCGGCGGCGTGGCCGGGCGCGGGGATGACGGCGGCGAGGCAGGTCTCGGGCACGTGGCAGGGTTCGGCTGAGTGGATCCGGGGCGCTCCGACGCGTCCACGCGTGGCGCGGCCCGCCCGGCCGGGCGGGAGAGCGGCCGCGGCCGAGCGCGCGGCGGGCAGGATGCACGTCGTGCGCTTCCGGCGCCAGGGGCGCTCCGCACCGAAGGCCGCGACGGCGGCCGATCCCGGCGCCGGGGCGCGGATCGTGAGCCGTCGCACGACCTCCCGTGACGCAGGGGTGACCGGGGCGAGAGGGAAGGGACGCGTCGCCTGCTCAAGTCCCACCGGCCAGCGGCCGATCCTCAATGCGCCAGCAGGAGCGCGATGTCGGCGCCGGGCTATCTGGTCTCGGGCGCCGGTCCGCCCGCCGACCCCGATCCGAGGACCGACATGCCCGGCCAGATCAAGCGCACGATCGACCGCATCCTCCAGGAGCGCGCCAAGGCCAACCCGATCCTCGCCACCACGACGAAGACGAAGCTGATGCTGAAGGGGATCGCCGTGGACAGCTACACGGAGTCGTCGCCCGACGATCCGGAGGTCCTCCAGAAGCTGCGCGCGCTCGCCGCCGAGCTTGGCGTGGCGCTCTGACGCGCGCCGCCCCCCCCGATCCCACCGAGGAGCGAACGCCATGTCGATCCGCGTCGCGCAGTCGACGAACCCCGAACCGGGCGCCGCCGCCGCCGAGCTGAAGTCGAGGCTCGGCCCGGGCGACTGGCGGCTGGTGCTGTACTTCGCCTCGTCCGCCTATCCTCAGGCCGAGACGGCCGCCGCGGTGCAGCGCGCGCTCGCGCCGGCCCGCACGTTCGGCTGCTCGACCGCCGGCGAGATCGTGAGCGGCGCGCTGGCCACCGGCTCGATCGTGGCGATGGCGCTCGATGCGGAGACGCTCGACGACTTCGACGTCCAGCTCATCGCCGACATCCACGACCGCGCCGCGATCGACGCCGCGCTCGCCCGCCTGGAGGCGCACTTCGGCGAGTCGCTGCGCCGCATGGACGTCGACCGCTACGTCGGCATCGCGCTCATGGACGGCATGAGCGGCGCCGAGGAGCGGTTCATCGACTACCTCGGCGACCGCACCGACGTCCTCTTCGTCGGCGGCTCCGCCGGCGACGATCTGGCGTTCCGCGAGACGACCGTGCACGCGGACGGGCGCACGAGCGGGCGCGGCGCGGTCCTCGCCATCCTGCGGCCGCGCAACGGCTTCGAGGTCATCAAGACGCAGAGCTTCGTCGAGTTCGGCCGCACGCTCGTGCCGACGGCCGTCGACGAGGCGACGCGCACCGTCCACGAGTTCGACGGCCGCCCCGCGGTCGAGGCGTACGCCGACGCGCTCGGCGCTCCCCGCGACGCGCTCGGCGACGCGTTCACGTCGCATCCGCTCGGGCTGATGGTCGACGGCGAGCCGTACGTGCGCAGCCCGTGCCAGATCGACGGCGACGCGATCCGCTTCTTCTGCGCGGTGAAGCCGGGGATGGCGCTCTCGGTCCTGACGTCGACGGACATCGTGCGCGACACCGAGCGCGCGCTCGCCGAGCGGCTGAACGGCGGCGCGGCCGGGCTCATCAACTTCAACTGCATCCTGCGCACGCTGGAGCTGCGCAAGAAGGGGCTCGAGCAGGCGTACGGCCGCCTCTTCGAGCGCGTGCCGACCGTCGGCTTCAGCACCTACGGCGAGCTGTACCTCGGGCACGTCAACCAGACGGCGACGATGCTGCTGCTGCGCTGAGCGCGCCCACCGCGACGCGACCGGGCCCCGCGGCGTCGCGTTCGCCGCGGGGCCCGCGTGTTTGACACCGACGACGGCGCCTGCCTAGACTCCCGCGTCCCACGGCCGTCCGCGTCGCGAGAGCGCCATGCATCTGCCTGCCGTCCACATCGAGCTCCCCGCCTGGGTCGAGGCGCACGTCGATTGGGACGCCGCCTACGCCACCGACGAGGCCCGCGTCGCGCTGGCCATCGGGCTCGCCCGCGAGAACGTCCGGCGCGAGACCGGGGGCCCCTTCGGCGCCGCCGTGTTCGAGCAGCATTCCGGGCGCCTCGTCGCCGTCGGCGTCAACCTCGTCGTCCCACGCTCCAACTCCGTGCTGCACGCCGAGACCGTCGCGCTCATGCTCGCCGAGCGACGTCTCGGCACCCACACGCTCGCCGCGCCCGGCCTCCCCGCCCACGACCTCGCCTGCTCCTGCGAGCCGTGCGCGATGTGCCTCGGCGCCGCGCTCTGGGCCGGCGTCCGCCGCATCGTCGCCGGCGCCGCGCGCGAGGACGCGCTCCGCGTCGGCTTCGAGGAGGGGCCCGTCTTCCCGGAGTCGTACGACTACCTCGCGGCCCGCGGCGTCCAGAGCGTCCACGGCATCCTCCGCGAGCAGGGGGCGGCCGTCCTCCGGGAGTACGCCCGGAGGGGCGGGCCGCTCTACAACGGCTGACTGGCCGCCCCCCGCCGCGTCGGGCGGCGTGGCCGATCGGCTGGGGCGGGCCGGCGCGCACGGCCCCGCTGCTGGTGCGGCCGGGCTCCCGGGGTGGAGTTCACGGCGGAGAACGAGCCGCGGCCGAGCCGGGCGGTGGGGAGGTCGGGCGACGCCGGCGTGCTCAGCGTACCGCGGCGAGCGCCGCCAGCTCGTCGGCGACGCGGCGCACCGCCGGCTCCCAACGGCCGGGGCGCTGCTGTCGGAAGAGCCGCATCGTCGGGTACCAGGGCGAGTCGGCGCGATCCTCCATCCAGCGCCAGTCGGCCTGCGCGTGGAGGAGCGTCCAGACGGGGACGCCGAGCGCGCCGGCGAGGTGGGCGGGCATGCTGTCGACGGAGACGACGAGGTCGAGCGTGCGCATGAGCGCGCCAAGCTCGAGGATGTCGTCGGAGCCGGAGAGCACGCCGGCGGCGGCCGGCCATTCGTCGCGCGCCGGTCCGCGCTGGAGCACGTGCAGCTCGATCCCGGGCACGTCGGCGAGTGTGGCGGCCAGCTCGGTCGGCAGCGAGCGGCGCGCGTCCCAGTCGCCGGCACGCCAGACGAGCCCGACGCGTGGCGCATCGCCCGACGGGCGCGGGGCGGGCGGCACGTGCAGGTAGGGGATGTCGGCGGGGAGCGTTTCCAGCGTCGTGCGGAAGATGTGCGGCAGCTCGAGCAGCTCGACGTCGACGTCGTAGTCCACGTCGGGCGCGCCGTCGTGCAGCGGGAGGAGCCGATCGACCCCGGCGGCCGTGCGCAGCAGAGGCAGAAGCGCGGGCGGCGCCCAGAGCGTCACCTCGGAGGCGACGGTCTTGACGAGGGGGGCGTAGCGGACGAACTGGAGCGTGTCGCCGAGACCGTGATAACACCGGATCAGGACCCGTCGTCCCGCCAGCGGCGTTCCGTCCCAGATCCACTGCTCGTGACGGGGGAGGTGCGTGCTCGAGAGGCCTGCGCGGGCGCGCAGCACCGCGTCGCTGACCGCCCAGGCCGCGCCGAAGTCGCCGCGGCGCATGTGGCGCATCCAGGCGGTCCCCGCATCGTCCGGCGTCGATCCGGCCACGCCCCTCACTCCACCCGCCCGCCGGCCCGTTGGTGGCGGGGGCGGCGGCGCCGGGCCGCCCCACCCCCGCTCCACCGTACCGGGATCCGCTTACTTGACGTGCTGGTTGACCAGCTTCGTCATCTCGAACATCGAGACCTGGTCTTTCCCGAAGATCGGGCGGAGCTTCGAGTCCGCGTTGATCATCCGCCGGTTCTTCGAGTCCTGGAGGTTGTTCTTCTTCACGTAGTCCCAGACCTTCTTCGTCAGCTCGGAGCGCGGCAGCGGGCTGCTGCCGACGATCGGCGCGAGCTGCGCGTCCGGCTGCACCGACTGCGTGATCCCGCCCCGCGCCTGCCGCGGCGCCTTCGCGCCGCCCTTGCTCGCGCCGCGCTTCGCCGCGGAGCCACCCCGTGCGCTCGTTGCGCCGCGTCCGGCGCTCGCGGCTTTCGTCGTGCCGCCTCGACCCGTGCTCTTCTTGCCCTCGGCCATGGTTTGACCCCGCGTGAGAGGGACCGTGGTGGACTTCGTCCACGGCGCGGCCGCAAAGACCGCACCGGACGGGCGGGAAAATGCAGGAGAAGTGCGCTCCCGCGCAAACCTTTGTGCGCGCTAGCCGCCCGCCGGCGCAGTGGGCGCCGTGTCGGCGGGCGTCGCCGCGTGGGCGAGGATTCGGCGGAAATGCTTGCGGAACACAAAGATGTGACGACGGCCCGGCCGGCGCGGACCGCGTAGGCTCCGGCGCGGGCCGGTGAGCGTTCGGCGCGGACCGCCTCGCCGCCGGCTCGACCTCCGGCGCGGGCGGACGCCGAGGAGATCGTCTGCACGGCGGCCCGCGGCGCCGCGAACCCTCGGGCACGAACCCGGCGGCGAGGCTTGCGCGGGAGGTCCCGCGGTGCGCCGCCGAGCCGGGCGCGCCGCGGCGGCCGCCGGGCCGGAACGGGAGGGGACGTGACTCGCGAACCGTGGACGCGCAGGAGCGACCGGCTCTCGGAGCTGGGCTATCTCGTCGCGATCCTCACGCTCGTGGCGCTCGCGCTCACACCCACCCTGATGGCGCGTCGGGTGGAACGGCTCCAGGCGGCGATCCGATCGACGGTCGAGCCGGCCCGCCACCTCGCCGACGAGCTCCGCTTCCTCTTCGAGCAGCAGGTCGCCCAGCACCGCGGCTTTCGCAGCGCCCTGGCTCTGGGGCAGGCCGATCGCGCGGACGGCTTCCGCCAGGGGGATCGCGAGTCCCGCGCCGCGGAGGAGAGCCTCTACGCGCGCCTCGAGCCGCTGGTCCACCGGGTCGGCCCCCTGGCCACGCAGCGGTTCGAGGCCGTCCGCGCGGATGACGCTCGCCGAGTTCAACGCGCGCCTATCGCCCCAGACCGCGCTCCGGGACTCGGCGCTCGACGCGGCCGCAGCGCTCCAGCGCGTGACACGCGACGCCGCGGCTCGCGCCGCGGCGGGCGTCACCACCGCCGTGAACCGGCAACGCACGCTGTCGCTGGTCCTCAGCCTGGCGGCGCTCCTCGCGGCCTCCCTCGTCGCCTGGCTCGCGCGCCGCCGCCACCTCCGCAACGAGCGACTCGCGCGCGCCGTCCGGGAACAGACCCGGCTCCGGGAGGAATCCGACCGGCGGCGCAACGAGCTGGAGCGCGTGACCGAGAGCCGGGCCCGCCTGATGCGCGGCCTCAGCCACGACCTGACGAACCCGCTCGGCGCGGCCGATGGTTTCCTCCAGCTCCTCGAGGAAGGGGTCGACGACGGGCTGGCGTCGCACCAGCGCGAGAGCGTGGCCCGCGCCCGCCGCTCGATCCACACGGCGCTCCACCTGATCGAGAGCCTGCTCGACCTGGGCCGCGACGAGTCCGGCCGGCTCGACATCCAGCGCGTGCCGACCGATCTCCGCGCGATCGCCCGGGAGACCGCCGAGGAGTATCGCGCCCAGGCGGCGGTCAAGGGGCTCGCCATCGAGACCGAGCTCCCCGACCACCTGCCGCCGATCCAGAGCGACCCGTGGCGGATTCACGAGATCCTCGGCAACCTGATCTCCAACGCCCTCAAGTACACGACCCACGGCCACATCACGGTCCGGGTGGCGGAGTCGGGGAGCGGCGGTCGACCCGCCGCCGGCCACCGCGTCGAGCTCGCCGTCCGCGACACCGGGCCCGGCATCCCCCCGAGCAACAGCAGTTCCTCTTCCAGGAATTCGTCCGGCTCGAGCCTGGGGCCGAGGGCGGCACCGGCGTCGGGCTCTCCATCAGCCGTCGCATCGCCCGCGCCCTCGGCGGCGACATCACGGTGGAGAGCGAGGTCGGCCGGGGGAGCACGTTCAGGTTCTGGCTTCCGCTGGACGCGGGGAGGACGGGCTAGCCGCCGAGCCACGATGGCGGGCGGCGGGGGGGCGGACTCCCGCCCGTCCGCAGCCCCGATCCCGCCGGGATCTTGCCGCAGCAACGCGAACGGGGAGCCGGCATGGCCGGCTCCCCGTTCGCGCGCAGCGGCGCGGACTCTCCGTCGGCCGCGTGCCCACGCGCACGTCGCGAACCGCGGAGGCG
>JADGGV010000072.1 GCA_019689775.1 Gemmatimonadota bacterium | reverse complement strand
CCTCCACCGCCCCCGCCACGCTCCCCCAGGCCGTCATCACCACGATCGGCAGCGTCGAGTCCAGTGCCTGGATCTTCGTGAGCAGGTCCAGCCCTTCCTTCCCCGACGTCGTGTCGCGGGCGTAGTTCAGGTCCATCAGCACCGCGTCGTACTCCCACCGCTCCAGCGCCGCGAGGATCCCCGCGGGCGACGTCGCCGTCTCCGTCTCGAAGCCCTCTCCCTTCAGCAGGAGGCGCAGCGCCTCGAGGACGTCCGGCTGGTCGTCGGCGATCAGGACGCGCGTAGTCTCGGCCATGTTTTCCACGGATCGGGGACGCGGCCGGTCGGCCGCGCACAGGTCGTCGTGGGCGCCCCCGCGCGGCGCCGCCGCCGCTCCGGCGGCGTCGTGCGCCCAGGAAAGGTGCATACCGCGGACGCGCGAGGGCGTTCCGTCGCCGCGCGGCGCCGCTTCCGCGCGTCGGCGCCCGCGCCGGTCGGGCGGCCGGGTGTCCGATTTTGGGACGCGGCGTCGTGGGTTCGGGCGGAAGCCCCGACGGACGCTCCGGTCCCGATCGACGCCCCGCTCGGCATACCTGCTCCGGAACCGTGTGGCTCTGTCCGCGGGATGTGTGGGTGGCGCCGTGCCCGGCGCGTGCGGTGTGCGCGAACGTCGGCGGCGGCCCGGCGCGATCCCGGCCCCCCGCACCCACACATCCCGCAGACAGAGCGGCAGCCCACGCGAGGCGACGAACCGGGGCGGCGAGCGAGGGTCCTAAGCACCGCGCGCCCCGGGATGGATCGCGGGGCGCGCGGTGGGCTCGTCAGCGCGGGGTTCGAGTCGCCGCGCGCGGCGCGGCTCGAGCGGCGATCGTCGCGCGCGGCGCCGGTCGATCGGCGGCGGCGCGGCGCGGCGTCAGCCGTTCAC
The DNA here is from genome assembly GCA_019689775.1 of Gemmatimonadota bacterium. Classification (GTDB taxonomy): domain Bacteria; phylum Gemmatimonadota; class Gemmatimonadetes; order Longimicrobiales; family RSA9; genus JADGGV01. The sequence continues at coordinate 10,917 of JADGGV010000072.1, read as the reverse complement.
CCACGCGGCGTTGCGCAGGAAGCCGGGGTCGCGCGGCGAGAACAGGAAGACCAGGCTGCCGTTCGCGAGCTTCGGGATCAGTCGGCGCGCGCGAGCCGGCTCCATGGCGGGGCAGCCCTGGCTTCGGCCGGCGCGCGACGCGGTCACGTACGGCGCGCCGTGGACGACGACGCCGCGAGCGCGGGCGCGGTCGTTGTAGCGGTCGTCGAGGCCGCGGAGCCGCAGGCCGATCGAGTGGTAGACGCGGCCGCCCGCGTGACCGGTGAAGGCGTAGCTCTCCTGCGTGAGGTAGAGCCCAAGCGAGGAGGCGGCGCTGCCGGATGCGTTGGAGAAGCGCGTCGGCACGGTCGCGCCGGCGGGCGCCGACCCACGCCCGTGCGCGACGGTGAACGGCCCTTCGACGACACGAAGCGAGTTCATGTCGAACACGTAGCCGCGCGGGGTCGTGCTGGGAAGCCCGTAATCGACGAAGTAGAGGTAGGGCTTGCGGACCTGCTCCGGGTGCGCCGCCTTGTAGTTGTAGTACGCCTGGAACGCGTAGCGCAGCGCGGCGGCGTGGCTCAGCCGGCCGACGCGGGGCCGAAGCGCGCCGAGCGCCTCGTCGACCAGGTCCGCTACGGTCGCGGGGGGCGCCGCCGTCGCGGGCGCCGCGTCGGACACGACGGGCCGTCCGAGCACCGGCGGCCCGGCAACGCCCGCCGGAGCGCCGGCATCCGCGGCGGCGCGCGCCTCGGCGACGCGCGGGCTCAGCGCGACACTGCCGGCGGCACCGATGAAGGCCACGCCCAGGGCGAGCGGGAGCAGGTGTTGACGCATGGATCCTCGCAGCTTCGTGAGCGCACCCCGTGGGTCAGCACTCGGTTCTCCGTTCGGTTCGATGGTTTCGCCGCCGGCCAGGCCCGGGATGGCGCGCGTCGCGCGTGGGCTGCGATGCCGACTGCTAGGGGACATAAACCCGCCCCGGCGACATGTTCCGACGCAAGAAGAAGATGCGACGTGGGAGGGGCGTCGCCTGACACGGGCGCCCCGCGGAACCAGCGTCGCATCCAACGGGTGCCAGGTCAACAGGCGTCGCATTCGTCCGGCGCCGGACGCCGCCGGCGTCACATGCAGCCGGCGGGGCGATCGGACGGGGCGGAGCCCGGAGCGTAGAGGAAGAACGTCTCGCCCGGCTCGACCGCGGGCGACACGTGCGCGAGGCGGAAGCCGGCGGTCGCTTGGGCGGGGAGCGGCTCTGAGGAGAGGACGTACGGCGGCGCCCCGGCGGCGAAGCGCGCGCGGACGGCGTTCATCGCGGCGGTCGGTGAGACGGCGCGGGATCGGAGATAGGTGATGTCCCAGGTTACGAACGTGCCCCAGCGCCCTTCGCTGGCGCTCCAGAGCACGCGCCGCGGAAGGTAGGGGAGCACGGACTCGACGGGAGTGATGCCGTAGGCGGCGAGCGGCGCGTCGTCCGGCACGCAGCGGGCGATGTAGTGGCCCATGTCGGGCCCGCCGGAGAAGGGTGTGCGGATCTCCAGGCGGAACAGGAACGCGCCGTAGGCGACGGCGAGCGCGAACGATGCCGTGAGCGCGTGCACGGCGCGCCGCCAGCGTCGCGTCGGGGCCTCGCCCGCGGCCATCCAGAGGCCGGCGACGAGGATCATGAGCGCGATCCCGGGGTGGCGCGGCGGGACCATGAGGCGGGATACCCAGAGCGCGACGTTGAGCGCGAGCGCGGTGCCGATGGCGAGCAAGACGATCGGCCGCTCGCGGAGGGCGTGGAGGATGACGGCCAGCGCGGCGAAGGCGAGGGCGGTCACGAGCGGCCAGACCGGGCCTGCGGCGGCCGGGTTCGCCGCGAACATCCAGTGGACCGCCGCGGGGAGCGAGCGGGGATACCAGCCGAACCCCAGGACGTGGTACATCTCGTCGGGCGGCGGGAGGACCTGAAGCGCGGCGATGGCGCCGCCGGCGACCATCACGCCCATGGCGTTGATGGCGGTGCGGTCGAGCCGGCGGCTGGCGGCGCACTCGACCAGGTAGGCGAGCCCGAGGCCGAGCGCGGCGGCGAGGAAGTGGAGCGAGGTGTTGGCGAGCAGCGCGACGAGGAGGGCGTAGAGGAGCGGGCGGCGAAAGCGGTGCGGATACGTCGTCGCCACGAGGAAGAGGAGGAGGATGCCGAGCGTGTAGATGCGCGCCTTCACGGCGTACTCGTACGTCATCCAGAAGGAGAACGCGAAGAGCGCGCGGGTGAGGCGGGGGAAGGGCGCGGCGTAGAGGAAGACGCCGACGGCGACGGTGGCCAGGAGCAGGATGAGCGCGTTCTGCGAGCCGTAGGGGAGGCCGAGCTGCGCGAGCGGCGCCACCAGCAGGTGGATGAGGGCGGGCGTGCCCTCGTACCCCATCTGGCGGAAGATGCCGAAGACGTTGAGGTCGCGCGCGATGAGCCACTGCTGCGCCTCGTCGCGCCAGGGCTCGTGGTAGAGCGTCGCGACGCCGGCGACGGCAATGTACGCGAGGAGCGTCGGGATCGCGAAGCGGTGTGCGGCTCGGGCCGGCGCGCGGTCCTGCGGCATCGGCGCGCGTGGCACAGACGGGCTCGGGGGCGCGGCGGGCGGCGCCGGGGACGGACGGTTCATGCGACGGTCAGGGCGCCGTGAACTCGCACTGCGCGTGCCCCTCCGCGCCGCTGTACTGCGCCTCGCAGAGCGGCGGCCCGACCAGGTTCGCGGTGGCCGGCGGCCGGACCAGCGCCGTGACGGTCCCGGCGGTGTCGGACCGGCGCATGCGCACCACGAACGCCTCGCCGTTCCACGCGCCGCCGAAGCTCTGCGTCTCGAAGGGGAGCCCGAACTGCGTGAGCTTCATGGTGAGGGAGTCCCGCGACGGGAACGCCAGGACGACCGTCGTCGTGTACGACGTGGAGCTGGTTCTCCCGCCGACGCCGGGGAAGAGGGTCAGGCGGAAGCCGTAGGTGCCCGGCGCGAAGCGAGGCTGCGCGGCCCCGGGGTCGGAGCCCGGGTTCGAGCCGGGGTCGGAGGCGGCGGTCGTGTCGCGGCCGGTGCCGTTCCCGGGGTCGGCGCCGGACGGCCCGCTGGCGCGGTCGGCGCTACACGCGGCGACGAGGAACGCGAGGAGGAGGATCGCACGCTTCATCACGGTCTCCGGGAGTCGGTTCAAGGCCGGCGCGCCGGGTGCCGATACTGGAGGCGCGCAAGCTCCAGTCGGACCTCGAACCCTCCAGTGGGGGCACGCCCATGCCCGTACAGCTTGGGGCCTGGCTGGCCCATGCCGCGGACGCGTATGCCCGCGGCGTGGTGCTCGGCCTGCCGGCACCGCTTCTGGTGCCGGCCATTCTCTTCTCGGCCGGGCTGACCGTGCTCGGCATCCGCGCGATCCAGCTCGCGTTCCAGGCGAGGACGCGGCCCCGGTAGCGGCGCGGTTACGGCGACGTCCGCGCCAGCTCCACGTAGGAGGTGATCGCGCCCAGCGTGTAGCTCATCGCCGTCGCCTCGCCGGCGAGCTTGGCGCCGCGCAGGTGCAGGTTGAGTTGCACGGCCGGGTGCCGCTCGGCGTCCTCGGTCGGGATCCGGCCGGCGAACATGCCGGTCAGGTCCGCCGGGCCGAACGTCGTCTCGCTTAGGAGTGTCGGCAGCGCGCTCCCCAACTTGACGTGCACGTCGCCGTCGGCCTTGATGGTGAGCGAGAGCGGGACCGTGCCGGAATAGGTGCGGACGGTGCCGCTCCACTCGCCGATCAGCGCGGCCGCCGGGGTGGTCGGCGCCGCCTTCCCCTCCGCCTCCCGATTTTCCCGCGCGGCCTTCCGCGCCGAGGCGAACTTCGTGCCCAGCAGAACCTCGGCGATGTCGTCCGTCACGGTGGCGACGAGCGGGTTCGACCGGTTCAGCAGCACGACGATGGCGAGGTCCGCCTCGGGGTAGAGCGTGAGCGCGGTCGCGACGCCGGGCATGCCGCCCGTGTGACTGACGCGCAGGTAGCCGTTGTAGCCGGGCGTGACGATCCAGCCGAGGCCGTAGCCGAGCTCGGAGCCGGGCGGCGTCGACAGGCGCTGCATCTCGTCGATCGTCGCGTCCTTGAGGATGCGCTTCTGGTCCTTCAGGTGGTCCTTCAGGTGGAACATGCCGAAGCGGACGAGGTCGTGCGCGCTGGCCCAGACGGCGGAGCCGCCGCGGTGGTCGAAGTCGTAGAACGGGACCGGCTTGCCCGCGGTGTCATAGCGGACGGCGGCCTCGTCGTGCCCCGCGCCCGTGCCGATGAACGTGTGCGTCAGCCCGAGCGGCTCGAAGACGCGCCGCTGCATGAAGTCCTCGTACGACATCCCCGACGTCCGCTCGATGATGTAGTCCAGGATGCCGTAGCCGAGGTTCGAGTACTCCCAGCGCTCGCCCGGCGGGTTGACGAGGATCGCGTAGCGCGCGATCGCCGTGTCCATGTTCACGCGCTGGTACGGGTCGCCCACGTAGAAGAACTGGTAGTGCAGCGGGAGCCCCGCGGTGTGGTTCATGACCCGCCGGACGGTGGCGCCCGCGGCGTCGCCCGCTAGACCCGTGATCTTGGCCGCGCCGAGGTAGTCGTTCGCCGGGCGGTCGAGGTCGATCTTCCCCTCCTCGACGAGCTGCATCAGCGCCGTCGCCGTCAACGGCTTCGAGATCGACGCGAGCGAGTAGGGCGTATGCGCCGTCGCCGGGAGGTTGCGCTCGCGGTTCGCGAGCCCAAAGCCCTCCTCCCAGACGATGCGGCCGTGCTGCGCGACGGCCACGGCGACGGAGGGGACCTTCCCCTGCGCGATCGCCTCGCGGATCTTCGCGCGGATCGGCTCGAAGCGGTCCGCCCGGGCCTGGGCGAGCGCCGGCGCCGGCGCGGCGAGCGCGAGCGCGGCGAGGAAGGCCGCCGGGTGGGCGCGGCGGACGACGGTGCGAGGCGGGCTACGACGCATGGCGCTCGGGCTCCTTTCGGTTCGTCGCGCGACACGGGCGACGCCGGCCGTCGCGACCGGCGCGTCCTCCAGCGATCGGTGGGGGATCCGGCGGCGCGGACGCGCCGCCCGCCTACAGGTTAGCCGGCGACATGGGGATGGGAAAGCCTGGGCGGCGCCTACTCGACGCGCAGCGCCTCCATCGGGTCGACGCGCCCGGCCCGACGCGCGGGGATGTACGCCGAGACCAGCGCCACGCCGGCCAGGAGGAGCGGCACCGCGACGAACGCGACCGGATCCGCGCCGTCGCCGCCGAGCAGGAAGCCGCGCAGCAGCCGCGACGCGGCCAGCGCCAGCGCGAGGCCGACGGCGGCGCCGATGGCGACGAGGCGCATCCCGTCCGCCAGCACCATCCGCTGGATGTCCGCGGGTCGCGCGCCGAGCGCCACGCGGATCCCGAGCTCACGCGTCCGCAGGCTGACCGCGTACGCGACGACGCCGTGCAGCCCGACGACCGCGAGGAGCAGCGCCCCCGCGCCGAGCACGCCCAGGACGACCGCCGCCAGGCGCTGCGGCAGCAGCGAGACCGCGACCTGCTCGCGGAGCGTGGTCAGCTTCGCGATCGGCAGCCCGGGCGCCAGCTCCCGCACCGCGGCGCGCACCGCGGGGACCAGCGCCCGCGGGTCGCCGGCCGTGCGCACGTGGAGCGTGAGGTCCCGCGCGTCGACCTGCGCGGCCGCGATGTAGAAGTACGGCCGCGGCTCCTCTCCCAGGCTGCGGTACTTCCCGTCCTGGGCGATGCCGACTACCTCGGCCATCCGTCCGTCCGGCCCCTCCCAGCCGATGTGCTTGCCCAGCGGGTCCGCGCCGGGCCAGTAGCGGCGCGCGAAGCTCTCGTTCACCACGACGGCCAGCGGCGCGCCCGCGTGGTCGCGCTCGTCGAGCGCGCGGCCGCGCACGATGCGCGTGCCGAGCGTCCGGAAGTAATCGTCCCCCACGACGTTGAAGCCCTGCTCCAGATCCTCGCCCGGCCGCGCCTGGTAGCCCTCGACGACGAGGCCGCGGCGCGCGAAGTCGAGGCCGAGCGGCACCCACTGCGCCAGCGTCACGGCGCGCACACCCGGCAGCGCGCTCACCCGCTCCTCGAGCCGGCGGTAGAAGTCGGCCGCGCGCGCCGGGTCATAGCGCTCCGCGGTCAGATCGAACGCGACGAGGAGCAGGTTCTCGGGGTCGAAGCCAGCGTCGATGCGCGTCGCCTGGCGCAGCGTGCGCAGGAACAGGGAGCCGGCGACGAGGAGGACGAGCGAGCCGGCGACCTGCCCGATCACGAGGAGGTTGCGGAGCCCGAAGCGGCGCCCGCCGGCCCGCACGGTCGAGCCCTCGTCCCTGAGCGCGGGGACCAGGTCCGGCCGGGTGACGCGGAGCGCGGGCGCGAGCCCGAACGCGACCGCGGTCGCGACCGAGAGGAGGAGGCCGAAGCCGAGAACGGCGCCGTCCACGCGGAGGTCGAGCGCCAGCGGAACGTCGATCGGCGGGTGGAAGCCGGCGAGCAGCGCCGTCGTCCAACGGGCCACGAGGACGCCGAGCGCGCCGCCGGCGAGCGCGAGGAGCAGGCTCTCGACGAGGAGCTGCCGCACCAGGCGACGTCGCGTGGCGCCGAGCGCCAGCCGGATCGCGACCTCGCGTTGGCGTCCGGCCGCCCGCGCGAGCAGCAGGTTCGCGACGTTCGCGCACGCGATTAGCAGCACGATGGCGACGATGGCCATGAGCAGCGCCATAAAGCCGACCACGGGGCCGCGGGCCATGGGCGGGACGCGGGAGAGGCGCTCGGGGACGGCGGTGAGCACGCGCGGCCGGCCGCGCACGTCGGTCCACTCCTGCGCGTAGGCGGCATGGAGCTGGCGCGCGATCAGGTCGAGCCGCGCCTGCGCCTCGGCGACCGTGACGCCCGGGCGCAGCCGCGCCGTGACGAAGAGGCCGCGGTCTCCGCGCCCCTCGGGCCTGAAACCCAGCAGCGCCCGATCGGCCGAGAACGGCACCCAGACCTCGAGCGCGAGCCCGCGGATGGAGCCGCGGAAGCCGGGCGGCGCCACGCCCACGACCGTGAGCGGCACGCCGCTCAGGCGGACCGTGCGGCCGATTACGTCGCGCGAGCCGCCGAACGCGCGCTGCCAGAGCCCCCACCCGAGCACGACGACCGGGTGGCCGCCCGCCGCGCCGGCCTCCTGCGGGAGGAAGAAGCGGCCCAGCGCCGGCCGGACGCCGAGCACGTCGAAGTAGTTCGCGGAAACGATCTCGCCGAAGAGGCGCTCGGAGCCGGCGACGCCCGCCAGGGACAGCGGACGCGGCGACGACGCCGCGACGCCGGCGAACACATCCGCCGCGGCCGCGATCGCCTCGTAGTCGGGGTACGACGTGCCGCCGTAGCGCGGTCCGCTGAAGTCGCTCGTCCACAGCGTGACCAGGCGCTCGGGTTCGCGCACCGCGGCCGGCGGACGAAGCAGCGCCGCGTCGACCAGGCTGAAGATCGACAGGTTGGCGCCGAGCCCGAGGCCCAGCGTGAGCACCGCGACCGCGGTGAAACCCGGGCGCTTCCGCAGCGCACGGAGCGCGAAGCGAATTTCTCGAACGAGGCCTTTCACGGGTCCTCCGTAGTCGTCGGAGCGAGCTCGGGGGGCTGCTGGGACTCGCGCGACCCCGCGCCTACGTCCCGGCCGCCGCCACGACCTCCTCGCCCACGATCCAGCCGTCCCGGAGCTGGATGATGCGGTGGCCGTAGCGCGCGTTCTCCTCCGAGTGCGTCACCTGGATGATCGTGGTGCCCTCCTCGTTCAGCTTGCGGAATAGCGCCATGATCTCGCGCCCCTGCGAGGAGTGCAGGTTGCCGGTCGGCTCGTCGGCCAGGATCAGCTTGGGGTTCGCGATCACCGCGCGGGCCACGCCGACGAGCTGCTGCTGACCGCCCGAGAGCTGGCTCGGGAAGAGATCCTTCTTGCCGACGATGCCGAAGCGGTCGAGCGTGTCGGCCACGAGCGCCTGGCGCTGGTGGCGCGGGACGTCACGGTAGGAGAGCGGGACCTCCAGGTTCTCGGCGACGGTGAGGTCGTCCAGCAGGTGGTACTGCTGGAAGACGAAGCCGATCGTCTTGCGGTTGAGCGCGGCGCGGTCGCGCGCGGAGAGGCGGTGCACCGGCTGGCCGAGCAGGTAGTACTCGCCGCGCCAGGCGTGGTCGAGGAGGCCGAGCACCGACAGGAGCGTGGACTTCCCCGCCCCGGACGGGCCCATGATCGTGAGGAACTCCCCCTCCCGCACGTCCAGGTTGACGTTGCGCAGGACGTAGGTCCGGCCGGCCTTCGTCTCGTAGTACCGCTCGACGTTGCGGAGCTGAATCATCGGAGGCCCCCTACTCGGAACCGGGAGCGCCGGCGGCGGCGGCGCTCGCGGCCCCACCGCACGCCGGCCGTCTGGGAACGTCGCGAAAAGGTACGGCCACCGGCCGCGGCGCGCGACGCGCACGTGCGCGGCCCGACCGGTGGCCGTCTCGAGCAGGCCGGCGCCGACGGGCGACCCGCTGGCAGGGCGAGGCGCCGGCGCCGCTGCGGCCGCGGCGCCTCAGGCCTCGACGCGGAACCCGCTCTCCTGGAGCTCGCGGGCGGCCGCCGCCTGCTGCACCGCGGCCTCGTCCTGCATGACCTGGCCGTCGAAGAGGTAGATCGTCCGGTCGGCGTGGCGGGCGTAGCGCGGATCGTGCGTCACCATGGCGATCGTCGCGCCGTCGCGGTGCAGCTCCTGGAGCAGCTCCATCACGGCCTCGCCGTTCCGCGAATCGAGGTTGCCCGTCGGCTCATCCGCCAGCAGGATCAGCGGCCTGCCGACGATCGCGCGGGCGACGGCGACGCGCTGCTGCTGACCACCCGAGAGCTGCGACGGGTAGTGCTTCATGCGGTGGCTCATGCCGACGCGCTCGAGCGCCTCCTGCACGCGCTGCTTCCGCTCCCCCGACGACATCCCGCGGTAGGTGAGCGGCAGCTCGACGTTCTCGTAGACCGTGAGGTCGCCGATCAGGTTGAACGCCTGGAAGATGAAGCCGATCTCGCGGTTGCGGATCCGCGCCCGCTCCGATGCCGTCAGGCCCGAGACCGGGCGGCCGTCGAGGAGGTACGTCCCCTCCGTCGCCGTGTCCAACAGCCCCAGGATCGAGAGGAGCGTCGTCTTGCCGCACCCCGACGGCCCGGCGATCGAGACGTACTCACCCTGCTTGATCTCCAGGTGGACGTTGTGCAGCGCGTGCGTCTCGACCTCGTCGGTGAGGAAGACCTTGCTCACGCCTTCCAGGCGAATGAGGGGCTCCATCGCGCAGCTCCTTCACGGGTTCATGCCGACCATCTCGGGAGTCGATCCAACGACTCCCGTCACTTCACCTTGACGCGGTCCACCTGGTCCCACGCGGACATGTCCGACAGGATCACGGTGTCGCCCTTCTTGAGGCCGCCGAGAACCTCGATGGTGTTCACCGAGCTGCGCCCCAGCTTGACGCTGACGCGCACGGCCTCGCCGTCGTCGTTCAGCTTGAAGAGCCCCACCGTGCTGTTCGGCTGGCCGTACGCCGGCAGGCCGACGTAGAGCACGTTCGTCAGGCGCTCGATCTCGATCGTGCCGTCCACGCTCAGGTCCGGCCGCGCGCCCGGCGGCAGTGGGCCCGCCACGTCCAGTGCGACATCTACACCGACGGTTCCGTTCTGCGCGGAGGGGTCGATGCGCATTACGTGGCCGGGGATGAACCCGTTTCGCGTGTCGATCGACGCCGGCTGCCCGAGCACGATGTCCTTCGCCTGCGTCTCCGGGATCCGCAGCACCGCCTTCAGGCGACCCGGCTCCACGACCTTCGCCAGCGTCACGCCGGGCGTCACCCACTGCCCGATCTGCATCGGCATCTCCGCGAGCACGCCGTCCGCGCCCGCCTGGATCCGCATCGCCTCGATCTCGCTGCGCCGGAACTCGACGATGTTCTTCAGCCGCGCGACCTGCGCCTCCTGCACCGCGATCTGCCGCTGCATCGCCTCCGTCTGCACGCGCAGCCGCTCCTCCTCGACATCCAGCCGGACCTTCTGCTCCTCGACCGCCTCCTTCGCCTTGGCCAGGTCGTAGGCCGACGCGAGCTGCTTCGCCGCCAGCTCCTCGTTCAGCTTCGCCGTCCGCACCGCATCGTTGTACGCCGCCTTCGCCTGCGCGACGACGGCGAGCTGGTTCAGCCGGTTCTGCTCCAGCGTCGAGCGGAGGTTGACCAGCTCCGCCTGCGCCGCCGAGAGCTGCCGCTCCGAGTCCAGGAGCTGGAGCTGCACGTCCGGGTTGCTGATCTCCAGCAGCACCGTCTCCTTTTTGACCTTCTGACCCGGCAAAAGGTTGATCTTCTCGATCCGACCCGGCGTCACCGCGCTGATGTAGCGGATCTGCTCCGGCACGAGCGTCCCGGGGCCGCGCACCTGGCGCACCATCGTCCCCTGGCGCACGGTGTCGATCCACAGCGTCGCCCGGTCGACCGTCGGCGCCGCCGGCTTCAGCCGCGCGAGGCCAAGCGTCAGGACCGCGACCAGCAACGCCCCGGCCCCACCAAAGATGTAGCGGTTGCGCTTCTTCTTCGGCGCCCGCGGAATATCGACCATCGATCCCCCACGATCGGACGTTGGTTATGGCACCCGGAAAGGGAACGATCGTGCCGGCCCTCACCGAGCCCGATCGTCCCGATGCCACAAGGCGTTTCCCGCACTCCCCCGAGCGCGCGGCACCGCCGCCGGTGACCGCTTCCGACACCGCGATCCCAGAAACGGACAGGATCCCGCCCGGCGTCCGCCGGTCCGTTGGCTGGAGTGGGAGAGCGGAAGGGCAGAGTGGGAGAGTGGTCGACCGCCGTTCGGGCGCGCCGCCGCGTCCGGGCGGGCGATGACCGTCTCCCCTACCCCTCCGCCTAATACACTAAGGCCGCGGCCGCCGATAGGCAG
>JADGGV010000734.1 GCA_019689775.1 Gemmatimonadota bacterium | reverse complement strand
GGATATTTGTATATGAGACAGCCGTCGTGCGGCCCGCCGCGCCGCCGGCGCGCCCGCCCTTGCCCCCCTCCCGCCGCGCCGGGCATCTTCGTGCCGTCCCGAACCGAGCCGAGCCGATGAAGCACGCGATCCCGTCAGATCCCGCCGCACCGACCGTGAGCTGGCTTCGCATCTACCCGGTGAAAGGCGCCGGGGGGATCCCGCTCGAGGCCGCCGAGCTGGACGCGTGCGGCTTCCGCTGGGACCGCCGCTGGCTGGTCACCGACCCCGCCGGTCGCTTCCTCACGCAGCGCGAGCTGCCGCGCCTGGCGCTCCTCCGGCCGCGCATCGAGGGCGACGCCCTCGTCCTCGAGGCGCCGGGCGCGCCACCGCTCCGCGTGCCGCTGGCCGAGCCCGGCGGGGCGCGCTCGCCGGTGCGCATCTGGGACGACGTCGTCGAGGCCCCGACGGTCGGGCTGGAGGCCGCGGAGTGGCTCTCCGACGTGCTCGGCACGGCGTGCCGGCTGGTGCGCTTTCCCGCCGACGTGCGGCGCCCACTCGACCCGCGCTACGCGGTGGCGGGCGCGGCGGACCGCGTGGGGTTCGCGGATGCGTACCCGATCCTGCTGATCACGCAGGCGTCGCTGGACGAGCTGAACCGCCGGCTGGCGACGCCGGTGCCGATGGACCGCTTCCGCCCGAACCTGGTGGTGGCGGGGACCGCGCCGCACGCGGAGGATGGCTGGCGTCGCATCGAGGTGGCGGGCATCGTCCTGCACGTGGTCAAGCCGTGCGCCCGCTGCGTGGTCACGACCGTCGACCAGGCGACGGGCGTGCCGGGGAAGGAGCCGCTGCGCACGCTGGCGCGCTACCGCAAGGTCGGCTCGAAGGTGCTCTTCGGGCAGAACGCGATCCACGAGGGGTGCGGGACGATCCGGCTGGGCGACCGGGTGACGGTCTTGTAGCGCGCTGGCGCGACGCGTGCAGCGCCGGACGCGCCGCGACTCGAGCGCACGGCGACCGGCGAGGCGACCATGAACTGGCCGAACACCCACGTCCTGATCAATCACTTCCCCATCATCCTGACGATCATGGGCGCCGCGGCGGTGGTGGTGGCGCTGCTGCTGCGGAGTCGGGCGATCTGGCTCTATGCGGTCGCGTCGCTGACGCTGGGGGGGCTCACCGCATACCCGACGGTGTGGAGCGGCCAGCGCGCCGAGGAGACGGTCGAGCACGCCTGGTACGTGGAGCGGGGCGCGATCCACAGCCACGAGGAGGCGGGGGAGCTGACGCTGTGGATCCTGCTGGCCATGGGGCTCGTGTCAGCGTACGCGTGGTGGCGCGGGGCGCACGCCGACGACCACGAGCCGCTCGTGCGGCGGCCGGGCCCGCCGATGTGGCTCCGCCTGCTGGTGCTCGTGCTCGCGCTGGCGGGGGCGGGGGCCGTGACGTGGACCTCGCTGCTCGGCGGGCGCATCGTCCACGAGTCGTCGATCCTCCGGGGGCCGCGGCCGGCGGGCGTGCCGGCGCCGGCCCCCCCCCCCCCCCCCCGCGCGCGGCCGGGTCGCCGCCGCGCCCCGCCCC
>JADGGV010000071.1 GCA_019689775.1 Gemmatimonadota bacterium | reverse complement strand
GGGCCGGGTGGGCCGGGCGGGCCGTGGGGGCGGGACCCGGGCCCGGGAGACGTCGACCGGGTAGACTGCGCGCTCCTGGCCGGGGTCACGGAGCGCGGCTCGTCGTTTCGGGTGGTGGTGCGGCCGTCCCGGGAGGGCGTGCGGAGCGGGGCGGAACTGCTGGATGGCATCTCGCGGCGGCTGGCGGCCGGGACGCCGGTCGTGGTCCGCGGGGTGGATGGGCTGGAGGTGCGGCTGAGCGGCGCGGCGCGCGCCCGGCTGCGGTTGGAGCGCTGCGGCGGGTAGCTCGAGTCGTCCGCGGGCGTCGACGGACCGGAGCCGCCGGGCCGGGCGGCGCGCCGCCCGCGCGCCGGTCGGCGCCGGCGCCGTGCGGGCCGGTCGGGCAGGGCAACGATGAACGGCCCGGGCGCCAAGGTGGCGCCCGGGCCGTCGTCTCGCCGGCGCGGCGGCTCGGGGGGGCCTCGCCCCTCCCGGCGCGGCTAGGCCGCGTCGGCCCGCGCGAGGTCGAGCGGACAGCGCAGGCCGAACTTCGAGTCGGCGAGCACGAGCTGCCGGGCGACGCGGCGCCGGGCGTTGATCGCGATCGGGCCCTGAAGGTTCGCGGTGCAGGGCTCGGCGGCGTTGCGCGGCAGCGTGACGGTGGCGAGGATCGCGATCTCGGAGCTGTCGCGGGCATCCAGCTCGCCGATGTCGTGGTCGGCAAGCTCGACGGCGTAGCCGTCGAAGAAGAGGAAGGGATCGACCAGGAGGAAGCGCAGCGCGGGGTGCTCGATGCAGCGGAGCCAGAAGAAGCCGGGACGCGCGGTGGCGGTCAGGTGGAACTGCCGGCACTCGGGGAAGCCGAGCAACCCCTTCGGGAACACGATCGGCCGATCGGCGTCCGCAGCCAGGTCGGCGCGCTCGGCGAGGGGGAGGGCGGGAGCGTCCGCGGTCATCGCAGGTAATCCGAAAGCGTAGTGGACATGATGCGCGAGGTCGCCACGAGGGCGGCCTGGTAGGAGGTCTGGCGGTTGACGAGCGCCGTCATCGCCTCCTCGATGTCGACCTCGCCGAGGTCGGACTTCGTGCTCTTGAGGCCGACCTCGAGCGCATCGATGTTCGTGCTCGCGATGTCGAGCTGGTTGACGCGCGCGCCGACCTCGCCGAGCAAATTCTGAAGCTTGTCGAAGCTGGTCGAGAGGTCGGTGATCGCGTTGCGGATCGCCTCGCCGTCGTCGTTCTGGAGGCCGGTGGCGAGCGCCTTCAGCGATTGGATGAGCTGCGTGTCGCCGAAGACCTCCTGGCCGTCGTGCGTCACGCCGATGGCCCGGCCGGAGGCGATCTCGACCTTCGTCGGCACGGCGGCCCGCCAGCCGGCGACGAGGCCGTTGGCGTCCACCGGCGGCTGGTCGGCGAGCGCGCCGCCGAAGAGGTACGCGCCGTCGACCCGCGTGTTGCCGAGCTGGACCGCCTGGTCGATGAGCTGGTTGACCTCGCCGAGCGCGACGGTGCGCGTCGTCGCGTTGGCGGTGGAGCCAGCCTGGGCCACGGCGATCTCGCTGGCGCGGCTGAGGAGGTCGGAGAGCTGGTCGAGGACCGACTCCTCGGCGGCCAGGCGGTTGCGCGCCGCGCCGATGTTGCGGCGATACTGCTCGAGCGCGCGCAGCCCGCTGGAGGCGCGCATGATCTCCGCCGCCGCCACGGGATCGTCCGACGACGTGCGCACGCGCAGCCCGGAGGCGACGCGGAGCTGCGCGTCGCTCATCGCGGAGAGGTTGCGCTGGATCGCGGAAAGCGTCTGGCGTTGTAGGATGCTGTTCGTGATGCGCACCGGGTCCTGCCGGTCGACGGGAAGGCCGCGTCGTGCTGTTGCCGGACGCGGCGGAGCCGTGTACCTTCCGCAGTATCGTCCGGCTATCCGCGCGACTTGAACCCCTCCGTCATAGTCGGCTCGCCGTTTCCAGGACCCATGGCGAACATCCTCTGTGTCGACGACGAACCGGCGGCGCTCCTCGTCCTGAGGGAGACGCTGGAGCGGGCGGGCCATCGTGTCACGTGCGTGCACAACGTCGAGGCCGCGTTCACCGTGCTGTCCCGCGGCGGCGTGGATCTGATCATCTCCGACTACCGGATGCCGGGGAGCACGGGGTTGGAGTTCCTGGCGCGCCTCGGCCGGGAGGGCTTCGACATCCCGCTCGTGATGACGACGGGATACGCGAGCATCGAGCACGCCGTCGCCGCGATCAAGGCGGGCGCGGTCGACTACGTGACGAAGCCGGTGCGGCCGGCGCAGCTCGAGCTGGTCGTCGAGCAGGCGCTGGAGTTCGTGCGGCTGCGGCGGGAGAACGCGGCGCTGCGGGAGGAGGTCTCGCAGCTCCGCAACGAGCGCAAGGTGCTGGGCGAGAGCCCCGCGTTGAAGCGCGTGCTGGACACCGTGGCCACCGTCGCGCCCACGCGCGCGACCGTGCTGCTCCAGGGCGAGAGCGGCACCGGGAAGGAGCTGATCGCGCGGACGATCCACCAGCTCAGCGATCGGAGCGACGGCCCGTTCATCTCCGTCAACTGCGCGGCGATGCCGGAGACGCTGGTCGAGAGCCTGCTGTTCGGTCACGAGAAGGGGGCGTTCACCGGCGCGCTGAAGCAGGTGAAGGGGGCGTTCGAGCGGGCGAACCGCGGGACGCTGCTCCTGGACGAGATCTCGGAGATGCGCCTGGACCTCCAGGCGAAGCTCCTGCGGGTGCTCCAGGAGCAAGAGTTCGAGCGCGTGGGGGGGACGGCGCCGATCCGGGTGGACGTCCGCATCGTCGCCACGACGAACCGCGAGCTGGCCACCGAGGTCCGGGAGGGCCGCTTCCGCGAGGATCTGTTCTATCGGCTCACCGTCGTGCCGATCCGCATCCCGCCGCTCCGGGAGCGGTTGGAGGACATCCCGGTCCTCGTCCAGGCGTTCGCCGCCCGCACCGCGCGCGAGATCGGCAAGCCGTTCGAGGGCGTGGCGCCCGAGACGATCGAGCTGCTCCAGCGCTCGACGTGGCCCGGCAACGTCCGCGAGCTGGCGCACGCGGTCGAGCGCGCCGTCATCCTCAGCACCGATCCCGTGCTCCGGCCGCAGGCATTCGCCGGCCAGCCGTTCGGCCTGGCCGCCGGCGCGTCCGGCGCCGCGGCGGTGGACGCGGGCGCGTTCGCCCCGAGCGGCCGCGGCGACACCGACCCGCCGGGGGACGAGCCGCTGGTCCGGCTCCGCTCGCTGAACATCGCGGAGGCGGAGCGCCTCCTGATCGAGGAGGCGCTCCGCGTCACGAACCAGAACCGCACGCGCGCGGCGGAGCTGCTCGGCATCAGCGTGCGCACGCTGCGCAACAAGCTGAACCGTCCGGACGCCGCCGCGGCCGACGACTAGTCGGCGGCCGGTCGCGGCGCGCGGCCGTCGGCGCTCGCCCCGGCAATTGTCTCCGAGGCTGCCCCGGCAGATCCTGCCGGGGCGCCCGCGTTTTTCCGCCCGCCTTCCGTCCGCTTTGCCCTCTCGCCGGCGCCGGCGCCGGCCTCGTGGAGATGGTGTAACCGCATATCGGTCAACGATTTGTGGGGTGCGTTCCGCGCCGGTGCGGGGCGCATCCGCGGACCGGGCCCGCCTGGAACGTCGCTTGCTCCCCGCCGGGCACAACCGCACGCACTGCGAGTGGAGGCGACGACGCCATGCTGAGCGGACTCATCGGACGCCTGTCGACGGTCTCGATGCTGAAGGAGGGACTGGACGCGTCCAGCGCCCGGGCGCGGGTGATCGCGAGTCGGGTGGCGAACGCGAGCGACCCGGGCGGCTTCGCCGTGGCGCTCGATGGCGCCGGGCAGGGCGGCGCGGCCGGGGTGGGGCAGCCGGTGGACCTGGAGACGGAGATGGTCGCGCTGGCGGACGAGCAGTTGCGCTACCAGGCGATGGCGTCGCTGCTCCAGCGGGTGTACGCGCAGGTGCGGGCGAGCGTGAGGGAGCGCTGAGGATGCCGATCGGACCGATTTGGGGCGGGGGCGGCGGGATGTTCCGGCCGCTGTTCCGGTCGCTGGCGATCGCGGCGAGCGGGCTGTCGGCGCAGCGGCGGCGGATGGACGTGATCGCCGCGAACATCGCGAACGCGGAGACGACGCGGACGCCGGAGGGTGGGCCGTACCAGCGGCAGGGCGTCGAGCTGGCGCCGGCGCCGGTGCGGACGGGGCAGCTCCCGACGATGCCGGTCGCGGGCGAGCTGCCGGGCGGGGTGCCGGCCGGGAAGCTGCCGTCGCCGGAGCTGGAGGCGGAGGCGGGGGTGGAGGTCGTGGCGCAGGTGCAGGATCCGACGGAGGGTCCGCTGGTCTACGACCCCGGGCACCCGGACGCGGATGCGTCGGGCTACGTGCGCTACCCGAACGTGCGGGTGACGGACGAGCTGGTGGACCTGATGGACGCGCGCCGCGCGTACGAGGCGAACGCGACCGTCTTCCAGGCCATGAAGGGGATGCTCCGGAAGGCGATCGACATCTGAGGCGAGCGGACGGCCCGGACCTGAGATCCGACGGGGCGAAGGAACACCGACCGAGGGGACATGTCGATCCAGAACGTGAATCTCACACCGATGGTGCCGACGCAGGCGGCCGCGGTCCGTCCCGCCGGGGTGGGCGAGCGGCGGGGCACGCCGGCGCCGGCGGAGCGAGCGACCGCGGCTCCGGCGCACGCGGCCGAGGCGCGGCGCGCGCCGAGCGCGGCGAGCGCGGTGCCGGCGGAGGCGCCGGCGGGCACGGATCCGGAGCTGTGGAGCGTGCTGACGACGGAGGAGCGGGCGTTCTTCGCCAAGTTCCATGCGGCGGGCCCGCTGACGTACGGGCCGCGGACGGCGTCGCCGGCGGAGCAGGCGATCGCGCGGGGCCGTCGGCTGGATGTGACGGTGTAGCATGGCGACGCCGTTGACCGGGATCGGCGCGCGGCTGCCGATCGGGGGCGATACCGGGCTGCGACCGCTGGCGATCGGACCGAGCGGGGGCGGCTCGTTCGCGGACACGCTGAAGCGGGCACTGGGCGAGGTGTCGGGGCTTCAGGACCAGGCGCGCGACAGCATCGCGGCGTTCCTGCGCGGGGAGCCGGTGGAGCTGCATCAGGTGATGGCGGCGACGGAGGAGGCGGGGATCGCGCTGGATGCGCTCATCGAGATCCGGAACAAGCTCACCGACGCGTACCGCGCGGTGATCAACATGCAGAGCTAGCGACGGGCGACGATGCCGGAGAAGCTGCGGGCCTTGGTGGAGCGGTTCGGAGGCGAGCGTCGCCTGCTCGTCGTGGGGGTCGGCGTCGCCGCGATCCTGGCGGTGCTCGGCTTCGCGCGGTGGGCGTCGGCGCCGGAGTGGGTGCCGCTCTTCCCGGGGATGCCGCTGGACCGGGTGGCGGAGGTGACGCCGAAGCTGGACGACGCGGGGATCGCGTACCGGCTGGAGAAGGGGGGGGCGGAGATCCGGGTGCGCGATTCCGATCTGGCGAAGGCGCGCGTGCTGTTGGCGAAGGACGGCTACCCGTCGAAGGCGCGGCCGGGCTTCGAGCTGTTCGATCAGCCGTCGTGGGGGATGACGGATTTCACGCAGCGGGTCAACTACCGGCGCGCGCTCGAGGGCGAACTGGAGCGCACGATCTCGCAGATGCGCGGGATCGAGGCGGCGCAGGTGCACCTGGCGCTCCAGGAGGCGACGCCGTTCCGCGACGAGCGTCGGCCGGAGCAGGCGTCGGTGGTGGTGCGGACGCGGGGGGGCGCGCGGCCGTCGGCGGACGTGGTGGACGGGATCGCGTCGCTGGTGGCGAGCAGCGTGGACGGGCTGGAAGCGGACAACGTAGCCGTGCTCGACGATGCCGGGCACCTGCTGTCGGGCGGCGCGCCGGGGAGCAGCGACGGCCTGACGAAGCGGCAACTGGCGCTGCGGCGCGAGGTCGAGAGCTACCTGGAGCAGAAGACGGAGGAGCTGGTCGGGCAGGTGGTGGGGCCGGAGAACGTGCGGGTGCGCGTGGCCGCCATGCTGAACTTCGACCGCGTCGAGAGCACGGTGCAGAGCGTGGATCCGGACGCGCAGGTCGCGACGCGTGAGGAGAAGACGGAGATCACGCCGGGCCCGAACACGCCGGGTGCCGCATCGACCGCGACGAGCGCGACGTACGACGTCACGCGCCGGACGGAGACGACGACCGGCGGGATCGGCACGATCAAGCGGCTCACGGTGGCCGTGCTGCTGAACGACCGGCCCGCGGCGAAGCGGGGCGGCGCGCCGCAGCCGCGGTCCGCCGACGAGCTGGCGCGCGTCGAGGCGCTGGTGCGCAACGCGGTCGGCATCGACACGACGCGTGGCGACGCGATCTCGGTGGTCTCGATCCCGTTCACGGTGGCGCCCGCGCCGGCGCCGACGGCGAACAGGCCGGACCTGCTGACGCGCCTGGAGGAGTTCCAGCGCCCGGCGCTCATGGCGCTGGGGATCCTGCTCGCGTTCGTGATCGCGCTGAAGGTGCTGGGCGCGCTGCGTCCGCCGCGGGAGGCGCCGGCCGAAGCGGTGGCGGAGCTGCCGGCGGCCGAGGACGCGCCCGAGCCCGGGCCGCAGCCGGCGCACCCGGCGCTGACGGCGCCGTCGCTGCGGCAGATCGCCTTCGCGGCGGAGCAGCCGGCCATGGCGGCCCGGGTGATCCGGGCGTGGATGAAGGACTGACATGTCGACGGGCTACCATCCGCGCACGCTCACGATCGGCGACCTGACGGGTCGCCAGAAGGCGGCGATCCTGCTGTCGGTGATCGGCCCCGAGGCGGCGGCGGAGATCACGTCGAGCCTCTCGCAGGACGAGCTGGAGGAGATCTCGCTGGAGATCGCGCGCCTGGACGAGATCCCGCTCCCGCTGGCCGAGGCGGTCCTGGAGGAATGGGAGCAGACGGGCACGGCGGCGCTGACGCTGGCGTCCGGCGGCGTGACCAAGGCGAAGGAGATCCTAGAGCAGGCGCTCGGCGCGCAGAAGGCCGCGATCGTCTTCAAGCGGATCGAGGCGCAGCTCCGCGACACCGTCGGCTTCACGAAGCTGAAGCAGGCGGACCCGCAGCAGGTCGCCACGCTGCTGCGCAACGAGCATCCGCAGACGATCGCGCTGATCTGCGCGCACCTCGATGCGCAGCGCACCGCCGCGATGATCCAGGAGCTGCCCACCACGCTCAGCAGCGAAGTGCTCTACCGCATGGCGAAGATGGAGAAGGTGCTGCCGGAGGTGCTCCAGATCGTGGAGCGCTCCTTCGGCAGCGAGTCGGGGCTCGCCGTCTCGCAGGACCTGACGGAGTCGGGCGGGCCGGCGGCGGTGGCGGCGGTGCTGAACCACGTGGGCACGAGCCTCGAGAAGGAGCTGATGGACGCCGTCGCGCAGCAGGACGCGGAGCTGTGCGAGCAGATCAAGAACCTGATGTTCGTGTTCGAGGATCTGGTGCGCCTGGACGACCGCTCGCTCCAGCGCGTCATGCGCGACGTCGACATGAAGCAGCTCGCGATGGCGCTGAAGGCGGCCAGCGACGAGCTGAAGCAGAAGATCTTCTCCTCGATGTCGCAGCGTGCGCTGGGCACGCTCCAGGAGGAGATGGAGTTCCTCGGGCCGGTGAAGGTGCGCGACGTCGACGCCGCGCAGGCGGCGATCGTCAAGCTGGTCCGCGCGCTGGAGGAGGCGGGCGAGATCACGATCTCCTCCGGAGGCGACGATGTTCTCATCTGACCCTTCGATCTTCACCGCGGCCGCGCGGGTGCTGCCGCCGCCGGTGCCGTGGGTGCCGGTGCCGCTGGACGAGCCGCCGCCGTGCGTCGAGGTCGAGGTGGAGGCGGAGGCGGACCCGGGCGCGGAGGAGCAGGCGGCGCTGGAGGCGCTGGAGCGGGCGCAGGCGCTGGAGGCGGCGTACGCGCGCGGCTACGAGGAGGGGGTGGCGGCGGCGCGGCGCGAGTCGAGCGAGGCGCTCGCCTCGGCGCTGCGCGCGCTGGAGCGTGCGGCCGACGCGGTGCGCGTGGCCGAGGCGCAGCGCGAGAGCGCGCTCCACGACAACCTGTGCGCGCTCGCGGTCGCGGTCGCGAAGCAGATCATCGGGCGGGAGGTCCGGACGGACGGCCAGGCCGTCGCCGACCTCGTCCGCCGCGCGGTGGCGGAGTTCCCGCTCGATCAGCCGCTCCGGATCCGGATCAACCCGCACGACCTGTCGACGGTGTCGGCGCTGTCCGCGGCGGATGCGCCGCCGCTCGCGCCGGGGCGGGAGCTGACGTGGGTGCCGGACCCGGAGCTGGAGCGTGGCGGCGTCGTCGTCGAGGGCCGGGAGCGGATCCTGGACGGCCGCCTGGACCTGGCGCTCGAGCGCCTCTACCGGGCGCTGGCCGATGGTTGAGGCGCTGCTGAACCGGGTGGGCGCGGTGCCGCGCTTCGCCGTCTACGGCCGGGTGACGCGCGTCGTCGGCCTGGTCGTGGAGGCGGTCGGGCTCGAGGCCGCGCTCGGCGACCTGTGCAGCATCAAGGTCGGCGGCGCCGGGCAGACGCGGCTCGCGGAGGTGGTCGGCTTCCACGAGCGCGGCCTGCTGCTGATGCCGCTGGGCGACCTGGGCGCGATCCAGCCGGGGTGCCCGATCGAGCCGCTCCGCCGGCAGTTCGGCGTGGACGTCGGCCCCGGGCTGCTCGGCCGGATCCTGAACGGGCTCGGCCAGCCGATCGACGGGCTCGGCCCGATCGGGCCGACGCGGCGCGTGCCGCTGTCGGCCGGGCCGCCCTCCCCGCTCGAGCGCGAGATGATCGACTCGCCGCTCGTCACCGGCGTGCGCGCAATCGACGGGATGCTGACGCTCGGCCGCGGCCAGCGCGTCGGGATCTTCGCCGGCAGCGGCGTCGGCAAGAGCACGCTCCTGGGGATGATCGCGCGCTACGCGTCCGCCGACGTGAACGTCATCGCGCTGCTCGGCGAGCGCGGACGCGAGGTGCGCGAGTTCCTGGACCACTCGCTGGGGCCGGAGGGGCTCGCGCGCTCGGTCGTCGTCGTCGCCACGGGCGACGAGGCGGCGCTCGTGCGCGCGCGGGGCGCCCTCGTCGCCACCGCGATCGCGGAGTACTTCCGCGACCAGGGCAAGCACGTGCTCCTCATGGTCGACTCGGTCACGCGCGTCGCCATGGCGTGGCGCGAGATCGGGCTCGCGGTCGGTGAGCCGCCGACGACGAAGGGCTACCCGCCCTCGGTCTTCGCCGCGCTCCCCCGGCTGCTGGAGCGCGCCGGCAACGGCGCGCGCGGCGGGATCAGCGGCGTCTACACGGTGCTGGTCGACGGCGACGACTTCAACGAGCCGGTCGCGGACGCGACGCGCGGCATCCTGGACGGCCACATCGTGTTGAGCCGTCGCCAGGCGACGGCCGGCCACTTCCCGGCGATCGAGGTGCTGGAGAGCAAGAGCCGGGTCCGCGACCGCATCATCGACGCCGAGCAGCGCCGGGCCGCCGAGACGTGCCAGCGGCTGCTCGCGGCGTACCGCGAGAAGGAGGACCTGATTGCGGTCGGCGCCTACCAGCCGGGCGGAGACCGGCTGGTCGACGCGGCCGTGCGCCTGCGCGACGAGCTGAACGGCTTCCTGCGGCAGCGTCCCGACGACCACACCAGCTTCGCGGAGACGCGCGCCAGGCTCCTCGAGCTGGCGGCGCGCGCCGACATCTGACCCGCGGACGACAGCGCATGGACGGCTTCAAGTTCCGATTGCAGAAGATCCTCGAGCTGCGCGAGTGGCGCGAGCGTGAGGTGGCGCGCTCGCTGGCCGCCGCCCGGCAGGACGCCGACGAGGCGAGGCGGATCCACGAGGCGGTGAGCGCCGTGCACGCGGCCGGGCTCGACCGCATGGCGCGGGCGCACGGCGCGCCCGGCTCGGCCGGGCAGCTCCAAAACCTGGCGCACATCATCGGCCTGCTCCAGCAGAAGGTGGAGACGGCCGCGAGCGCGTGCGCGGCCGCGGAGGCGCGGGTCGACGGCGAGGTCCGCCGGCTCGCCGCCGCCGTCCGGGAGCGCCAGCTCCTGAGCGAGCTGCGCGCGCGCCAGCTCGTGGCGTGGTCCGCCGGCCAGCGCGAGGCGGAGCGGAAGCTGATGGACGAGATCGCCCTCACGCGTCACACGTGGCGCGCCGGCCCGCCGGCGCAGGAGGCGGAATGAAGCAGATCATCCTCTTTGCCCTCGTCGGGCTCTTGCTCGGCGGCGGGGGCGGCGTCGGCGTCGCCTTCGTGCTGCGGAAGCGAGAGCTGGCCGCCGCGGCGCTGACCCGCGCACCGAAGACGGCCGCTGCCCGCCCACAGGCCACGGCCGGCGCCGGCGCGAAGGCGGCGCCGGACTCGATGGCCAGAGCCGCCGGGGCGCCGGCGGACCCGCGCGTCGCCGCCGCGGCGGCCGCGCTCCCGGTCGAGTCGGCGTCCCCGCGGCCCGACGATGCCGCGGGCGCGCCGGCCGCCGCGGAGTCCGGCGACGCCGCCGCGCCGCCGCCCCCCCCGCCCGGCGCGCCCGCCGTCGACGACGGCGCCGGCGGCGCCCAGCGCCTCGCCCGGATCTTCGCCGCGATGCCGCCGGAGCAGGCCGCGCGCGTGCTCCAGGAGCTGGAGGATCGCCAGGTCGAGGCGGTGCTCCGCTACCTCCCGGACCGGAAGGCGGCCGCGATCCTCGCGGGCTTCCGCGCGGAGCGCGCCGCCAGCCTGACCCGCGCGGTGATGGCGGGAGCGCAGGGGGGGAGATGATGTCGAGAGCGTTGTCGGGACTGCTCGGCCGCGCCCCCGCCGCAGCCGACGCCGGCGGGTCGGCCCGCGCCGGCGCCGCCTCGCGCGGGTCCGCCGATCCCGCGAGCGACTCGTCCGCCGCCGCGTTCGGCGCGGCGCTCGCCGCCGCGCTCGGCGCGCTGCTCGCGCCCGCCGCGGCCCCACCCGCACCGGCGACCGATGCGGGCGCCGGCGCCGACGGTGCGGCGGGCCAGGACGGGGAGGCGGCTCAGGACGGCGCGGCCGCCCTCGGCGGCTCCGACGACGCGGCTGGTCCGCGGATGACCGCGTCGGCCGGGGTGTCGGCCGCCGCGGCGGCGCCCGGCGTGGGGTCGGCGGCGGCGCCCGCGGGCGGGGCGCTCGCCGTGGCGCCGTCTGTGGCGCCGGCCGGCGGCTCCCCCGCGGCTTCCGCCGGCGCCGCGTCGTCCGCTCGGCCGGGGCCGGCCGCCGGCGCGCGGACCGCCGCCGGCAAGGCGGGCGCGGAGGCGGCGTCGGCCGCGGCCGTCACCGACCCCTTGCCCGTGGTCCTCGCCGGCCTCGATCCGACGCTCCGCGCGCGGCTGGCCCGCGTCGTCGAGCGGATGCGTACGGAGCACGGCCGGGAGGTGACCGTCGTGGAGGGGCTCCGCAGCCAGGCGCGGCAGGACTACCTCTACGAGCAGGGGCGCACGCGCCCGGGCGCCGTCGTCACCTGGACGCGGCACTCGCAGCACACGCTCGGCCGGGCCGTCGACGTCGCCATCGACGGCTCGTACGACGATGCGGAGGCGTTCCGCGTGCTCGCCCGCGTCGCGGCCGAGGAGGGGCTGCACACGCTGGGTGCGCGCGACCCCGGCCACCTCGAGCTGCCGCGCGACGCGGGCGCAGCCGCCGCGCCGGCGCGCCTCGAGGCGGCGCCCCCGCTCGGGCGAAGCGGCGTCGCGGTGCCGGCCGCGGTCGCGGCGGTCGCCACGCCGGCGGCCGTGGCCGAGCTCGCGCCGGTCGCCCGCGTGGCCGCGGTCGCGGCGGTAGCGCGGCCGGGTGCGGCGCCGGAGCGAGCGGTCGGCGCCGGCGTCGTCGCCCGCGGGACGGACGGCGGCGCGCGGCCGCACGC
>JADGGV010000733.1 GCA_019689775.1 Gemmatimonadota bacterium | reverse complement strand
CCCCCCGCCCACCGCCGCGCGCCGCCGTCTCAGTACGCGCCATCACCACGGATCACCGCCGGCACCGTCCGCGCCAGGATCCGCAGGTCCAGCCACAGCGACCACTCCTGCACATACCGCCGGTCCAGCCGCATCCACTCGTCGAAGTCACGGATGTTCGACCGGCCGCTCACCTGCCACAGGCACGTGATCCCCGGCGTCACCGCCAGCTTCCCGCGCTGCCACGGCTCGAACTGCACGAATTCCTCCGCCGACGGCGGCCGCGGCCCGACCAGGCTCATGTCCCCCTTGAGCACGCTCCAGAGCTGCGGCAGCTCGTCCAGGCTGTACTTCCGCAGCACCCGGCCGACGCGCGTGACCCGCGGATCGTCGCGCATCTTGAAGACGGGACCCGTCATCTCGTTGCGGTGCTGGATCGTCCGCTTCAGCGCATCCGCGTCCGCCACCATCGTCCGGAACTTGTAGCCGATGAACGGCCGGCCGCGCCGCCCCAGCACGCGCCACTCGTACAGGATCGGGCCGGGCGAGGAGGCCCGCACCAGCGCCGCGATCACCAGCAGCAACGGCGCGAGCACGACCAGCCCCACGGCCGACAACGCGACGTCGATCGTCCGCTTCACCGCCTGCTGCACCCGCCAGCGCGTCGTCCGCGCCCGCGCCGGCAGATGCGCCTCCCAATCCTCCTCCGCGCAGATCCGCCGCACGATCTCCGGCAGCGGATACGCGTCCGGCGGGGGCCGCCGCGCCCGCGCCTGCGCCGACCTCACCGCGCCGCCTCCACCGATTCCCACTTCGCCGCCGCCCGCCGGAGCCGCGGGTGCGACACGAGCAGGTGCCACACCAGCGCCTGGACCGTCTCCGTGTGCGGCGTGATCGTCTCGGGGTTCGCCGTCGGCACGACGATGCAGTGCGTCGCCATGCGCGCCGTGAAGCCGCCGTCCCGCCCCACCACCCCGAAGATCGCCGCGCCCAGCTCCGCCGCGTACGCCACCGCCCGGACCAGGTTCGTGCTGATCCCGCGCTCCACGCTTCCGCCTCCCACCGAGAACACGAACACGCCGTCCTCGCGCCGCAGCCGGCTGCCGCGCAGGTACTCGACGAGCGTGCTGTCCCACCCCTCGTCGTTCGTCCGCGCCGTCAGCTCCGCCACGTTGTCCGTCGCCGCGTACGCCTCCATCCCCGCGAGCTTCCGGAAGTCGTTGACCGCGTGCGACGCGTGCGCCGCGCCGCCGCCCACGCCGAGGAAGAAGAGGCGGCCGCCCCGGTCCCGCAGTTCCGCGAGCGCCGCGGCCATGGCCTCGAGCGCCGCAGCATCCAGCCGCTCCAGGATCCACCGGCTCTCCGCCAGGAACCGCGCGGCGTGCGTCGCCCGCTCCGCCGCCAGGATGATGTCGACCGCGCCGTCGAGCGTCCGCACCTCCTGACCTCCCGTCGCGTCGGTGTTGTAGTCGCGTCGCAGAAGGATCGTCCGGCAGCCCGCCGCGCGCCCCGCCTCCATGTCCCGCCACGAGTCCCCCACCAGATACGACGCCGCCAGGTCGACGCCCCACACCCGCGCCAGCTCCTGCACCAT
>JADGGV010000732.1 GCA_019689775.1 Gemmatimonadota bacterium | reverse complement strand
CCGCCGACCACGACCGGGGCGGGCGCGCCCACGACGCCGGGGGCCGGCGCGCCGACCCCGACGGGCGCGGTGCGGTCGGCGGGCGTGCAAGGCGTGAGAGCCGCCGGCGCGGCGCCGGGCGACGGCGGGGCGGGGAAGGCGGCGCCGCCGGTCGGCGCGCGGCCGCGCTTCGGGCCGGCCGACACCACCGCGAAGGGGAGGTCGTGACATGCGGATGCGCACAATCGTCCTCGCGCTGGCGGGGTTCGGCGCGGCCGTGGCGGTCGCCTGGCCGCAGCAGCACACGGGGGGGGAGCCGCAGCGCTTCACGGGCGAGCTGGTGATGACGTTCAACGGCCCGCGCGGCCTCCCCACGGACGAGGAGGGGCAGCCCGCGTCGCTCCCACCGCTGCCCCGCGGCGTGACGATCCAGATGATCCAGCAGGGCGACTCGATCTTCCGCGGCGCCGGCGGCTGCGTCACCTGCCACGGCGTGGAGGCGACGGGGCTCCCGAACAAGGGCTCGGCGCTCACGACCGGGGTGCACTTCATCCCGCCCAAGTTCCCCGCCATCGATTCGCTCATCATGGTCGGCATTCCGGAGGCGCTCACGCGCAGCACGATCGCGATGCCGGCGCGCGGCGCGAACTCGAACCTGACGCCGGAGCAGGTCCGCCAGGTCGCGGCCTACGTCTGGGCGATCGCGACCACACGGGGCGAGCCGTGGCCGGGCGGCCACAAGAGCCACGCGCCGGTGCAGGGGTCGACCGGGGGAATGCATTGACCCGCCGCCGGCGGCCCCCGATCGACGGGATCCACGGCCGGAGGCCGGCCCGCGCGCCGGACCTCCGGGGAAGGAGAAAGGTCGTGCTACGCTCGATCGGCGTGGCCCTCGCCGGCGCGCTCGCCTGCGCGCTCGTGCCGGCCCGGGGTCACGCGCAGGACAAGCCCTGCAAGGTTTTGTGCGTCCCGTCGTTCATCTCCCAGTCCGGGGTGATCGTCACGAACGCGCTCGACACGCCGCCCGGGGCGGAGACGGAGACGGACTTCAACCTGCGCCTCACCACCGTCATCCCGACCCAGCTCAAGCGCCTCGCGCTCGTCGCCATCTTCCAGTGGCAGCCGGCCCAGGACGCGAACTTCCCCGCGATCGTCTACGGCGGCGTCATCACGCTGTTGCGGGGGGAGGATACGGGCGGGTGGATGAGCTTCAGCTTCAACCCGCTGGGCGTCTTCAGCCCCCGCGGCGAGCCCGGCCCCAAGGCGTACACCCACAAGCTCGACCTGGAGGGCGAGCTGAACGTGAACGTCTTCAACTCGCTCCCGAAGCACGCCTGGCTGCACAACGTCGGGCTCTACGTCCTGCTCGACCACCTGACCACCGGCCTCCCCGACGAGGCCGACCCGTGGGTGATCCTGGCCGGGCTGAACGTCCCGATCGCGCCGCTGAACCCGTAGGCGCGCCGGCCCCCGCAGGCCGGCCGCCCCGCGGCGAGACGCCGTTCGGCTCGGCGCCCTCGACGACGCCACGCGGGTCGGCGCGGACCCCCCGGGCCCGTACCGGCGCCCCATCCCGGTCCCCACCGCGCGGCTCGCGAG
>JADGGV010000731.1 GCA_019689775.1 Gemmatimonadota bacterium | reverse complement strand
GGGGGGGGGGGGGGGGGGGGGGGGGGGGGGGGGGGGGGGGGGGGGGGGGGGGGGGGGGGGGGGGGGGGGGGGGGGGGGGGGGGGCCGCCCCCCCGCCCCCGGGGACACGGTCGTCGTGCCGGCCGGCGTCTACCGCGAGCCGACGATCGTCGTCGACCGGCCGGTCACGCTCCTCGGGCGGCCGGGCGCGGTGCTGGACGGCGACGGGGAGCGGACGCTCCTCGTGGTGCGGGCGGACGACGTGATGGTGCGCGGGCTCACGCTGCGCAACGTCGGCGTGAGCTACATGGAGGACCGGGCCGCGCTGCGCGTGGACTCGGCGCGCGGCTGCGCGATCGAGGACAACCGCGTGGAGGACGCGTTCTTCGGGATCTACCTGGCGCGGACGGTCGGCTGCCGCGTCGCCCGGAACGAGATCCGGGCGCACGCGCGGACGGAGGCGGCGGCGGGGAACGGCATCCACGTGTGGAACAGCCGCGACGCGCAGATCGTGGGGAACCGCGTGCGGGGACAGCGCGACGGGATCTACTTCGAGTTCGTCCGGTCCAGCCGGATCGAGCGGAACACGAGCGAGGGCAACCTCCGTTACGGGCTGCACTTCATGTTCTCGGACAGTTGCACGTACCGGGAGAACGCGTTCCGCCGCAACGGCGCGGGCGTGGCGGTGATGTACAGCAAGCACGTCGCGATGGAGCGCAACCGCTTCGAGGACAACTGGGGCGGCGCGGCGTTCGGGCTGCTGATGAAGTCGATCTCGGACAGCCGCATCGCGGGGAACACGTTCCGCGGCAACACGACGGCGGTCTACGCCGAATCGTCGAACCGGTTGGACGTGCGCGCCAACGACTTCGTCGGCAACGGCTGGGCGATCCGGCTCATGGCCGACTGCGACGACGGCCGCTTCACCGGCAACAACTTCCTCGGCAACTCGTTCGACGTGGCGACGAACAGCCGCTCCGGCTCCTCGCGGTTCGAGCGCAACCACTGGGACGGCTACCGCGGCTACGACCTGAACCACGACGGCTTCGGGGATGCGCCGTACCGGCCCGTGACGCGCTTCTCGATGATCGTCCAGGACGACGAGGCGGCGCTGGCGCTGCTGCGCAGCCCGTTCGTCGCGCTGCTGGACGCGGCGGAGCGGCTGCTCCCTTCCCTGACGCCGGAGGCGCTCGCGGACCGGGAGCCGGCGCTGCGGCCGATCGCGCGGAGGCCGTCGTGATCCGGATCGAGGGGTTGGAGAAGCGCTACGGCGCGCTGCGGGTGCTCGCGGGGGTCGACCTCACGATCCCGCGCGGCCTGGTGACGGCCGTGGCGGGGCCCAACGGCTCCGGCAAGACGACGCTGCTCAAGAGCCTGCTCGGGCTCGTGCGCCCGGACGCCGGGCGCATCGTCTTCGACGGCGCGCCACTGGACGAGGCCGGCCGCTACCGCGAGCGCTGGGGGTACATGTCGCAGGCGGCGCGCTTCCCGGAGAACCTGACGGGCTCGGAGATCCTGCGCTTCCTGAAGGAGCTGCGCGGCCGCGCGGCCGCGCGCGCCGCGGGGCGGGGCGCCGCCGCCGGGCGCGCGCCCGCGCGGGCCCGGCGGGGGCGCGCGCGCG
>JADGGV010000730.1 GCA_019689775.1 Gemmatimonadota bacterium | reverse complement strand
GCCCACCCCCGTGCCGCGCCCGTCGCTTGGCCGACCCCACTCCGCCGACGGCGCCCTTCTTGCGCACGACCCCGGCGATCAACCCTGATCGGAGGTGTGCGCCATGGAATCCGCGGAGCATCCCGGCGGGTCCGGGAGCGCGAGCCGGGGTGTCCTGACCGTCCTCGCGGTGGCAACGGGCCTCGGCTTGGCGGCGAACGCCGTGTGGACGGCGGTGAACCTTCGGACCAGCCAGTCGCTCGAGTGGCGCGCGGCGCAGCTCGCGGCGCGTCAGGGCACGCTGATCGAGCCGCCCGGGCGTGCGTTCGCGCGGCCCCGTCGCCCGATCGTGGTCGTGCCGTTCGGCGGTCGCGCCGGGCGGCCGCCGGCGCCGCCGGAGCCGCCCGCCCGAGGGGCCGACCGGTCGCCGCTGGTCGCCTGCGTGACGGTTCGCTACCCGTCCGGGATACGGATCTACGCCGTACGCGATCCGCTGTGGCGGTTCCCGCCGCCCGGCAACGACGGCAGTCATGGAGAATCGGGCCTGGTGGTGAGGCGCCGGACCGGCCCGCCGATCCGGATCGCGGAGGGCCGCCTGCTCGGGTCGGTGACTACGTACCTGCCGGCGTCTCGCTGCCCGGCCGACGTCGTCTTCTGACCCCGTCGCCGGGCGGGCCGCTCGTGCGCTGGCGGGCGGCATCGCGCGCACGGGCCCGCCCGGCGACGCCGGCCTGGCGACGGGCCCCGGTCGCTGCTGCGGCGTTCGCGATCGCCACGCTTCGCGTTGGCGCCCAGGTGAGCCCAGCCGGCGATGGCCGCCTCGCCGACCGGGCCTGGAGCGACGTGCGCGCCCGCGCGCTCACCCGGTGGGCGCCGACGCGCCGTGCGCCACGTCGTACCCCGCCGCCTTCCACTGCTCCATCCCGCCGGCGTAGTGCAGCACGTTGCTGAACCCCGCGTGCTCGAGCCGGTGTGCGACGGCCGGCGAGGCCTGGCACCGGGGGCCCGAGCAATACACCACCACACGGCGATCCTTGCGTCCCGCCAGCCGCTCCACCTCGCCCACCAGATCCCGATCGTTGGCCGGCACGTTGTGTGACCCCGGGATGTGCTCCTGCTCGAACATCTCG
Source organism: Gemmatimonadota bacterium (assembly GCA_019689775.1). Classification (GTDB taxonomy): domain Bacteria; phylum Gemmatimonadota; class Gemmatimonadetes; order Longimicrobiales; family RSA9; genus JADGGV01. The sequence goes on along the minus strand of JADGGV010000730.1, from coordinate 492 downwards.
GGCGTGAGCACGTTCACCAGGACGACGTCCTCGCCCCGGTCGAGCAGCCGCCTCAGCTCGTCGGTTTCGATTCTACGCATCGGTTGACTTCCCTCGGCCCCGCATCACGGACCGGCGGCCGGAGCGGGCCTGCGGCCGGCCGACGCCCGCCGGCACGGTCCCGGCTCGCGACGCCGTGCTTCCATGCACGGAACGTGGCAACTGCCGGGCCAGGGTCCGCCCGGCGGCGCGCCCCGCCCGGGCATACGATATGCGGCCCTTCCGCCGCACCCCAAACCATTAGGCGATGCCGCGACATCGCGACGGGCAACCGAAGCCGCCGCGCAACGATGATGCCGCGCGACGGATCGACCCTGCGCGTATGCGCACGTTCCACCATCCTGTACGGGAGGAGGATCCCATGGCTACGCACGAGCGAGCGGGCGCACCGGAAGGTCAGCAGCACCGGCAGGGGGCGACCGCGGAAGGGGCGGGGGGCCAGCGGGGCGAGCG
>JADGGV010000729.1 GCA_019689775.1 Gemmatimonadota bacterium | reverse complement strand
CGACCGGCTCCCCGCCCAACGCTGCCCCGGCCGCGCACCGCGCCCCCACCCCGGATCACGCGGCGCGCGGCCGGCCATCCTGGACGATCCGCCGGCGCCCGCGGGGCGGTTCTTGCGGCGACGCGCGACACCCCCCAACGCCGAGCCGGTCGCCATGCGCATCCTGCTGATCCAACCACCGCAAGGCACGAAATTCGGCTTCACCAAGATCCTGCTCGTCGAGCCGCTCGGCCTGGAGTGCGTGGGCGCGGCGCTCGAGCAGAGCGGGCACGAGGTCGAAATCGTCGACCTGCGCCTCGACCCGTTCACCCGGCTGCGGCAGCGCCTGACCGCGCTCCAGCCGCGCGCCGTCGGCCTGAGCTGCGGCTTCACGACCGACGTCTACACGACGCTGCACGCGGCCCGCGCGGCGCGCGACGCCCTCCCCCGCGCCACGATCTTCGTCGGCGGGCACCACGCCTCGCTCGTCCCCGGCGACTTCGTCTTCCCCGGCTCGCCCGTCGACGCCGTCGTCATCGGGGAAGGCGAGTCGACGGCGCAGGCGCTCGCCGACACGATCGAGCGCGGCGACCCGCCCGCCTCCGTGCCCGGCGTGGTGACGCTCGACACGCCCCCCGGCGGCTTCCGCGCGCGGCCGTTCCCCGCCACGCTCGACGAGCTGCCGCTCCCCGCGCGCACGCTCACGCTGCGCTACCGCAAGCGCTACCACCACGGCTACCTCGCGCCGTCGGCGTGCGTCGAGACGTCCCGCGGCTGCCCCTTCAACTGCAACTTCTGTAGCATCTGGGTCTTCTATCAGCGCCGCGCGTTGCGCCGCTCGCCCGAGCGCATCCTCCTCGACCTGGAGGCCGTCCGCCGCCTCGGCGAGCGCCACGTCTTCTTCACCGACGACATCGCCTTCCTCCAGCGCGAGGCCTACGAGGAGCTGGGGCTCGCCATCCGCGACGCAAAGCTCGGCATGCGCTTCACCTGCGAGACGCGCGCCGACCTCGTCGTCAAGTACGCCGACCTGTTCCGCCTGTGGAGGGAGATCGGCATGACCACGATCTTCCTCGGCATCGAGAAGATCGACGACGACGGGCTCGGCTCCGTGCGCAAGCGCACCAAGGGCGGCGCCGCCACGAACCTCGAGGCGATCCGCATCCTCCGGGAGGCGGGGATCACCCCGATGACCTCGCTGATCACCGATCCGGCGTGGGGCGAGGAGGACTTCGACCGGCTGGAGTCGTTCGTGCGCCGGCTCGACCTCCCCAACCCCACGTTCTCCATCCTCACGCCGCTCCCCGGCACCGAGCTCTGGGAGGCCCGCAAGCACGAGATCACCACCACCGACTACGCGTACTTCGACGTCATGCACCTCGTGCTCCCGACGCAGCTGCCGCACGAGCGCTTCTACGAGCGCTTCGCCGGGCTGTACCGCCACCTCACCGAGCGCCGCCTCCACATCAACCGGAAGTCGCTGCGCGAGCTCGCCGGGCTGATCCTCGGCGGCCGCGGCTTCGCCGTGCGCCGCGTGCTCTCCGCCATGCGCGACATGATCCGGCCCCGGAACTACCTCGCCCACCCCGGCCGCATGCCCCGCCCCGACTTCGTCCCGCCGGAC
>JADGGV010000728.1 GCA_019689775.1 Gemmatimonadota bacterium | reverse complement strand
GCCCCGCCCCCAGCAGTAGCCTTCGCCGGCGATGCTCACCGCGCACGCGTGCTGTCCGCCCGCGCTGACCGAGGCGAAGAAGCCCGCGCCGGCCTCCGGCCCCGCCGCATCGCCGCACGCGCCGACGCCCGGCACCGCGAGCGCCGCCGCCAGGAGCGGCGCGAACCGCCGGGCGCGGCCGCCGCGGGGCCGGCCCGTGCGGCGGCGCCCGGGGAGGTCCCCCGCGCCCGGCCTGCGCGCGCCGGGCATCACGCGCCGCCCGCACCGGACGCCATCACGCGCCCCGCGCGCGCAGCCACCGCAGAACGTCGTCACGATCCCCCGCGCTGAGCGAGACGCGCCAGGCGAGCGCAGCCGTCGCCACGGCCGCGAGCGCGAGCACCACCAGTCGCACCCCCTGCGTCGGCGCCCACGCCACGGCCGCCGCGGCCGGCGCTGCGAGCGCCGTGAGCAGCGCGGCCGTGTGCGGGATCCGCTCGGCCAGGAGATGCCGCGGCGAGAGCCCTCCCGTAGCCGACGCGGCGACCAGGAGCAGCCCCGCGTCCAGGCTCACCCGCAGCAGCCACGCGCCCGCGGCGCCGGCCACGCCGAAGCGGCTCACCAGCAGCCACGTCGCGCCGAGCTGCACGGGCAGCTCCGCCAGGTGGAACTTCGCCGGCAGGTCCGGCCGCCCGCGTCCCTGGAGCAGCGCGTACGGCACGTGCGCCACGGCGTTCACCACGATCGCCGCCGCAAGGAGCCGGAGCGCCGTCGCGCCCTCCCGCGCGTACGTCGGCCCCAGCCAAAGCTCCAGGAGGTCCCGCGCGCCGACCACGAGCACGAGCGCCACCGGGCCGAGCACGCACAGGATGAACTTCAGCGCCCGCCCCGACAGCCGCGCCGTCCGCGCGTCCTCGCGCCGGCCATCGAGCGCGCTGAACGCGGGGAACAGCGTCGCCGCCAGGCTTGCCGGCACGACCAGGAGCCGCAACGCGAGCTCGAACGGGACCGCGTAGTACGCCACGGCCGCCGCCCCGGCCAGGGCGCCGAGCACGAACCGGTCGAGGTAGACCAGCAGCGGCGAGACCACGCTCGAGACGGTGCTCCAGCCGCCGTAGCCGACGACGCGCCGCAGCTCGCCTCGCCACGACCGCGTTCGACACCAGAGCTCCGGGAGCACCCGCCCCACCGCGAGCAGGAACGCGCCCGCCGCCGCCACGCGGAACGCCAGCAGCAGCGAAAGGATCCCCCGAAGCCGCCATCCGAGCGCGAGCCCGACGAGGGGCAGCAGGTAGTTCGCCAGCGAGGCCGGGAGCCGGATCGCGTTCACGAGGTCGAAGCGCTGCGCCGCCTCCAGCACGCCCCGGAAGCACGAGCCGATCAGCACCGCCGGGATCGTCGCCGCGATCAGCGCGAAGGCGAGCGCGGCCTCCGACTCCAGCGCCGCCGGCACCCGGAAGAGGCTCCGGCCAAGCGCCGGCGCGGCCCGCAGCAGCACGGCCGCCACCGCCACCCCGAGCGCGAGCTGCACCGCCGTCGTCGTCCACGTCACCGCCCCCGCCCGCTCGCGCTCGCCCCGTCCGAGCGCCTCGGCCACGTACTTCGTCGTGGCGCGCCCGGCGCCCACC
>JADGGV010000727.1 GCA_019689775.1 Gemmatimonadota bacterium | reverse complement strand
TATCGTCGGCAGCGTCAGTTGTGTATAAGAGACACCCGCCACCGCCGCCACCCCGTACCCCCACGGCTCGAGCGGCTCGAGCGCGCGCACGATGCGCTCCGCGCCGAGCCCGTAGGCGTCGGCCTTGACGACCGCGATCACGGCCCGATCCGGCCCGGCCAGCCGGCGCACCGTGGTGAAGTTGTGCCGGACCGCGTCGAGGTCGACGTCGATCCAAGCTCGCGATTCCAAAGGATTTGACATAGGTCACAAAAGATGGTTAGTATAGGCCCCCCATGAGCACCCCGCAAGCCAAGCCGACGCTCGACCGCGCGCTCGAGCTCGTGCGTTTCCTCCGGAAGAACTGCCCCTGGGATGCCGCCCAGACACCGACCTCGCTCCTCCCCTACCTCCTCGAGGAGGCGCACGAGACCGCCGAGGCGGTGAGCGCCGGCGACGAGGCCGAGCTACGCGCCGAGCTTGGCGATCTGCTCCTGAACGTGGCCTTCCAGATCGTGCTCGCGGAAGAGCGGGGCGCGTTCGACGCCGAGGCGGTCGTGGCGACGCTGGAGGCGAAGATGCGACGTCGCCACCCGCACCTCTACGGCGAGGGCCCGGCGGTCCCGTGGGAGGAGCTGAAGGCGCGGGAGAAGGCGCGGGAGGAGGTCGCGCGGGGGGCGACGCCGCCATCGATCCTGGCGAGCGTGCCGAAGGGGCTCGACCCGCTCTCCCGCGCGCACCGCATCCAGGAGAAGGTGAGCGGGGTCGGCTTCGACTGGAACGACGCGCGCGGCGCGTTCGAGAAGGTGGCCGAGGAGCTGGAGGAGGTGCGCGAGGCGCTGGAGGCGGAGCCGTCGCCGGCGCTCGAGGAGGAGCTGGGCGACCTCCTCTTCGCCGTCGTGAACCTGACGCGCCTCGCCGGCACGCACGCGATGGGCGCGCTCCAGCGGGCGAACGCGAAGTTCACGAAGCGCTTCGAGGCCGTCGAGCGCCTCGCCCGCGAGCGCGGGCTGGAGATGGGACAGGCGTCGCTCGAGGAGCTGGACGCGATCTGGGACGAGGTGAAGGAGGTGGAGCGCGGCGGATAGGAGCCGCCGGGCGCTTCCCCGCCCGGGGCTAGGAGGCGGTCCCGGGAGAAACGCTGACGCTACACGGGTTCTGCCCACGTGTTAGACGTGTCTAGACGCCGCCAGACCGCCGGGTGGTAAGCCCGGCGGCCTTTTTTAACGCCGGCCTGGGTCTGGGTCATCAATCGTCGGGACGCGGCACTGACGGCGCGTCCACGCTCACCCGCTGAGGAGGAGGACCCATGCTTCGCCTGACGACGATGGCCGCGGCGTTCGGACTGGTGCTCACCCTGGCGCCCGGCGCCGGCGCGCAGACGGTCCCGAACGGGCAACGGCTCCGCGATCGCCTGGAGGACGTGCGGGACCGCCGCGAGGATGTCCGCGACCGCCTCGAGGACCGGTGGGACCGGCTGGAGGACAAGCTGGACCGCCGGGAGGACCGGCTCGACCACCGCGAGGATGTCTGGGACCAGCGCCACGACGGCGGCCGGGCCGATCGGATCGAGGACCGCCGGGATCGGCGCGAGGACCGGCGGGACCGGCGCGAGGACCGGCGGGACCG
>JADGGV010000726.1 GCA_019689775.1 Gemmatimonadota bacterium | reverse complement strand
GGTCATGGCCCGGACCGCCCTCGTCTACTTCCTCAACCCGAAAATGATCGACGACGCCTGGAAGTACTTCCGGGAGGTCCAGACCAGGGACACGAAGTACACCCCCTTCATCAAGGACGACCCGCCCGCGATCTGGCTCAACGCGAAGACCATGGAGGAGTACCGCCCGAAGCTCCGGCCGTTCTACTTCGACGAGACGAAGTACGACAACTACCTCCAGCAGCTCGGCATCAAGTACCCGACGCTGACGAAGACCAGCGCGGACGCGGGCTCGGGGCACTGAGCGGGCGGGCGTCCGACGGCGTAGGTCTCGGGCCGCGGGCGTCCGCGGCATCCTCGAACGGCGGCTCACGCGAAGACGCGGAGGCGCGGAGCCGCCCGGTAGACGAGGCGCCCGGTGGGGAGGAACCCGCCGGGCGCCTTTCGTTCCTCCCGCGCGCGGTACGTCGCCGCGCGCTCCCGCCGCGCCCACTTCGCCCCCGCACCCCGGCAGGGGGCTCCCGGGCGCTCCGGCGGGCACCGGGCGTGGGCGCGCGCTGGGCGGCCCTTGACTCTCACGTAACGTCAGGGTTTAGCGTGCGGGCCGGCAACGCGATGGATGGAGGCGCGATGAGGGTCTGGAGGGTCGGCGAGCTGGCGGAGGCGACGGGGCTGACCGTGCGGACGCTGCACCACTACGACGCGATCGGGCTGCTGCGGCCGTCGGCGCGCACGGCGTCCGGGTACCGCCTGTACGGGGAGGCGGACATCGAGCGGCTCCAGCGGATCCGGTCGCTGCGGGCGCTGGGGCTGTCGCTGGAGGAGATCCGCGAGTGCCTGGGACGGCCGGGCGGCTCGCTGGCGGAGGTGATCGGGCTGCACATCGGGCGGCTGCGGGAGGAGATCGAGCAGAAGACGCGGCTCCTGGGCCGGCTCGAGCGGATGGCGGCCCGGCTGGAGGCGGACGGGGGCGTGTCCGCCGAGGAGTTCCTGGAAACGCTGGAGGCGATGACCATGGTCGAGAAGTACTTCACGGCGGAGCAGCTCGAGCGGATCCGCCAGCAGGGGGAGCGCGTCGGCTCGGCGCGGATCAAGGAGGTGGAGGCGGAATGGCCGGTGCTGATCGCGGAGGTGAAGGCCGAGATGGAGAAGGGGACCGATCCGCTGAGCGAGCCGGTCCTCGCGCTCGCCCGCCGGTGGAAGGGGCTGGTCGAGGAGTTCACCGGCGGCGACCACGGGATCGCCGCCGGCGTGCGCGAGCTGTACCGGAACGAGCCGGCCGCGCGCGAGTGGGCGGGGTTCGATCCGGCGGTGTGGGAGTACATCGGGCGGGCGATGCGGGCGCTGGGGTGATCGGCGGAGCAGCTCTCGCTGGCCGCCGCCGGCGCCCCAGGCTCCTCGTCCGGCAGGGCACCGCCGCCCTGACCTCGAGGCTCGCCTGGCGGTGCCGGGCGGCGCGGCCCGCGCGGCGCACCCGAGCTCCGGCATGGGCATCGTCACCCGGCAGCGCCCTGCGCCCGCGGCGGACGAGCCGCAAGGCGCCGGGCGCGGCGCGGGCTCAGCAGGCGGTCGGCCCCTCCGCGCCCTTGCGCCGACGGCGCAAGCCCGCTCCAGCCACCCCCGCCAGCCC
>JADGGV010000725.1 GCA_019689775.1 Gemmatimonadota bacterium | reverse complement strand
TCGTGGTGGGGGCGGGGGGGTCGCTGGGGACGGCGGAGCTGCTGCTGCGGAACTTCGAGGACCCAGTCGTCGGGCGGCGCCTCTACATCAACCCGCACTACTTCGTGTTCGCGGACTTCGGCCGGGAGATCGACAACGTCACGGGGATCCCGTGCGCGTACTCGGTGCACCACTGGCGGGAGCTGACGCTGGGCCCGAATGGCGAGTACCGTGGGGGCGGGTACACGATGCTGTCGAGCCACCAGTCGCCGGGGATCACGGCGGCGATCCTGTCGGCGACGGGGCGCGACCACGCGGCGATGATGCGGAAGTACCGGCACTTCGGCTCGCTGATGTCGATCATCGACGAGTCGAATCCGGGGCGCGTGTACCTGGACGGCGGCGTGCGGAAGGTGAAGTACAACGTGCGGGGGATCGACCAGCTCAAGGCGGTGGAGTTCCTCCAGAACGCGTCGCGGATCTTCCTGGCGGCGGGCGCGCGCGAGGTCCACATCCCGGACGTGTACGGCACCGTGGTGCGGAGCGAGGCGGACGTGCGGGGGCGGATCACGCTGCGCTCGGTGCAGCCGAACGCGCAGTTCGTGGCGGGGAGCCACCTGATGGGGACGGCGCCGCTGGGGACGGATCCGGCGGACTCGTTCGCGGGGCCGACGGGCGAGGCGCACCGGGTGAAGGGGCTGTACGTCGCGGACGGTGCAGCGCTGCCCACGTCGGTGTCGGTGGATCCGTCGCTCACCATCATGGGGCTGGCCCGGCACATCGCGGCCGGGATCCACGCCCGCTACGGGCGCGCGGGCGCCTGAGCCCTCGCGCCGCACGCAGGGATGCAGCCGAAGCTTCCCGAATCCTTCTCCCCGACGGCGCCGCGATCGGAGTTCGCGCCGGCGCCGGCGGACGCCGCGCTGGCGGAGCTGCTGGACCGCTGCGCGCCGTTCGGGCCGGTGCCGCTCGTGCCCGAGATCTCGGCGTTCCGCGGCAAGGGCGTGGTGGCGGTGTGGGAGGCGGCGGAGCGGCTCGCGGGGCGGCAGTTGCCCGCGCCGTTCTGGGCGTACCCGTGGGCGGGCGGTGTCGCTCTCGCGCGCCTGATCCTGGACCGGCCGGAGCACGTGGCCGGGCGGCGCGTCCTCGACGTCGGCGCGGGGGGCGGCGTCGCGTCGTTCGCGGCGGCGCGCGCGGGCGCGGCCGAGGTCGTGGCGAACGACATCGATCCCTGGGCGCTGGCCACGCTGCGGCTCGCGGCGGCGCGCCAGGGGCTGGCGGTCACGCCGCTGCTCGCCGACCTGACCGCGGAGCCGCGGCGCGTCGAGGCGTTCGACGTGGTGCTGTGCGGCGACCTGGCGTACGAGCGGCGGCGCGCGGCGCCGCAGCGTGCGCTCCTCGCCCGGGCCCGGACGGCGGGCGCCGACGTGCTGGTCGCGGACGCGGAGCGCGCGTACTTCGACGCGACCGGCCTGGAGCCGCTCCTGGAACTGCGAGTGCCGGTGCCCCGGGATCTGGAGGGGGTGACGGAGCGGCGGGCGGTCGTGTATGCGTGGCGGTAGGGTGGGGGATTTTAAACCACAGAGGGCACAGAGGGCACTGAGGAGGGGCGGGGAGATTCGCGGGTGAACGA
>JADGGV010000070.1 GCA_019689775.1 Gemmatimonadota bacterium | reverse complement strand
GGGGGCCGGCCCCGCCTACGTCGCGGGGGCCCGGCGCCCGACCGGCCGCGGGCCCCGCGTGCATTGCGTGGGCGGGTCGCTCAGCGCCGCGTCGTGGGGCGCCGCGGGCCGAGGATCGCGCGGGCGTAGCCGTTCTCCGGGTCGCCGCCCTGCTTGCGGATCGCGTCCACGACGGCCGGCCCGCGGTTGTAGGCCAGGAGCGCGAGGCGGAGGTCGCCGCGGTAGGCGCGGATCAGGTCGCGCAGGTAGGAGAAGCCGAGGCGCAGGTTCGTCTCGCGGTGGAACAGGTCCTCACGGCGGACCGTCGGATTCAGCTCCCGCGCCGTGCTCGGCAGGATCTGCGTGAGGCCGACCGCGCCCTTCGGGCTCACCGCGGTGTGCGTGAAGTCGCTCTCGACCCGGACCAGCCGGAACGCGATCGTCGGGTCGATCCCTTCCGCCACCGCCGTGTCGTAGATGTCGGCCGCCAGATCGGCCGGGATGCCGAAGCGCGCGGAGTGCTCGATGATCGCGCTCGAGCGCGCCAGCTCCAGCCGCACCAGCTCCAGCTCCCCCTCGCGCGCGCGCACCTCGCGCTCCGCTTCGGACGCGCGCCGGGCCGCGTCACCGCTCGCCTCGACGGGCCGCGGCCCCGACGCCACGACGACGCCGAAGAGGAACGTCGTCGCGCCGAGCAGCAGCATCCGCAACGTGGACCCCGCCGTCATCGTCCAGCCGCGGCGCGGCGCCGCCGCGCTCTCCGGGACCACGGTCCTGCGATCTCGCTCCGGTCGCGTCGTCGCCGCCGCGGCCGTCCTCCGCCACCATCGCGTGGACGCCATGATCGCACCTCTCGTGTTCGTTCCAGGACCCTTCCGAGGCTCGACGGGCCCCGCTCGCCCGGCTATCGATCCGCGATCCAGGTACCGCTCCGTCCCCCTTCCTTCCGCAGCACCCGCACCTCGCGGATCTCCATCCCGCGATCCACCGCCTTCAGCATATCGTAGACGGTGAGCAACGCCACCGAAACCGCGGTGAGCGCCTCCATCTCCACACCCGTTCGGGCGACGACGCGCGTTTCGGCCCGAGCGCGGACGCCCGGCACCCCGTCGTCGATCTCCAGGCTCACGTCGATGCCGGACAGGAAGAGGGGGTGGCAGAGCGGGATCAGCTCCGCCGCCCGTTTGGCGGCCTGAATCCCGGCGATCTGAGCGACGAGGAGGGGGTCGCCCTTGGGTGTTCGTCCGGCCCGCAGCAGGTCGAGCGTGGCCGGCGCCACGGCCAGGACGCCTTCGGCGACGGCGGTGCGTTCCGTCTCCGCCTTGGCGCCCACATCGACCATGCGGGGGCGCCCGCTCTCGTCCTGGTGGGTCAACATCCCGCCGAAGATAGTGCTCGCCGGCTCGGGACGGAAGCCTCAGCGGCCCGGCGGGGTGGGGGAGAGGGTGGCGTGGAGGGAGCGGAGAAGCCAGGCCAAGATGAGCTGTGGATTGACGTTGCCATAGGCCAGCGCCCGGGCCTCCTCGACCAGCCGGATGCCGTTCGCGGCGGCGAGATCGGCGCCCGGCAGGCGGCTCGCGAGGGCGGCCAGCCGGTCGGCCGCATCGGTGTTGACGACCTGCTCCGGCGCGCCCGCGGCGGTCGCCGCGAGGTCGCGGAGCCAGAGCGAGAGCGCCTCGAGTAGGTCGGTGAACGCGCCGCGCCCGCCGGCCGGGCCGACGGCGAGCGCGGCGGCGAGGCGGCGCATGGCCGGGGCGGCGCTCGCGGCCTCGAGGAGCTCCAGCGCCTGCTGCCGCAACGCCTCGAGCGGCCCGGGCTCGCCGTCGTCCGGGAGGAAGCCGAGGGCGCGCCCGATCGCGCCCTGGGCCAGGCGGGCGATCCGCTCCGCCTCGCGCGGGGGCGTGCCGCGCTCCTCGACCAGGCAGCGGGCGACCTCCTCGTCCGGGAGCGGCCGCAGGCGCACCGGCAAGAGCCGCGAGCGGATCGTGGGCAGGAGCGACTCGGCGTCGCTCGCCGTCAGGATGAACGTCGTGTCCGCGGGGGGCTCCTCGAGCACCTTGAGCAGCGCGTTCGCGGCCTCGGGGCTGGACTCCTGCGGCACCAGCAGCTCGGCGTCGCCGATGAGGAAGACCTTGCGCCGGGCCATGGCCGGGCGCGTCGCCGCGTAGCGGCGGAGCGTCTGGATCTGGGGGAGGAAGAGGCCGAGCGGCTCGCCGGGCGCGGCGCGGCGCCACGGGTTCTCGCGGCGGGCGGCCAGCTCCTCGGCGCGCGCCTCCTCCATCGCCTCGGCGAGCCGGTCCGGCCCGCCGGACGCCTTCGGCCGAGCGATCGGGAAGAACCAGAGGATGTCCGGGTGCTCGAGGCGCAGCGCGAGGCGGCAGGCGACGCAGGCGCCGCACGGCTCGCCGCCGGGGCGCTCGCACGCCAGGAGCTGCGCGAGCCAGAGCCCGAGCCGTTGCTTGCCGACCCCTGGCGGGCCGTGGAGCAGGAGCGAGCCGGGCAGCTCACCGGCGAGGGCGGCGCGCGCCAGGCTCGCGCGCACATCCTCGTGCCCCCGGATCGGCGGGAGCGCGCTCACGGGCCGCTCCGCGCGCGCAGCCAGCCGAGCGGATCGACGGGTTCGGGCGTGCCGCCCGCCTCGCTCGGCGCGCGCACCTGGAACTCGACGTGCGGCCCTTCGGGCGTCCGCTCCCCGCCGACCGTGCCGATGACGTCGCCGGCCGCCACCCGCTGCCCCTCGCGCACCCGGATCTCGCCCAGGTAGAGGTAGAGCGTGTAGTAGCCGCCGCCGTGGCTGACCATGACCGTCGGCCCGTACCCCTCGAACGGCCGCGCCATGACCACCGTGCCCGCTTCCACCGTGCGCACCGGCGTGCCCGGCCTCGCCGCGATGCCGATGCCGTTGTTGCGCAGCGTCACGCCGTTCGGCTTCCGGTCGGGACCGAAGCGGTAGACGAGCTCGCCGTCGACCGGCCAGGCGAGCGCGCCGAGATCCTTCGTCGTGAGGTTCCGCTCGCGCGAGTCCGACCGCCCGGCGATGGCGCGGCGCCGCTCCTCCTCGCGCCGCTTCCGCTCGATCTCCGCGAGCAGGTTCTTGATGCGGGCCTCGTCCTGCGCGAGCCGCTTCAGCCGGCCCTGCACCTCCTGCGTCCGGGCGCGGTACTGCGAGAGCGTGCGCTGGCGCGTGCGCCGCAGGTCCTCCAGCGCCTGAAGCTCCTGCTGCTTCTGCCCGCGCAGCTCCTGGAGCTGCACCAGGCTGCTCTGGAGCTCGCGGTCCTGCGCCACGAGCTGGCGGTTCAGCTCCTGGACCTCCTGCACCAGGAGCCGGTCGTAGACCGTGATGAGCTGCAAGTACTTGTAGCGGTTGAGCAGGTCGGCAAAGTTGCGCGCGCTCAGCAGCACGCGCACCGCGTGCAGCGGGCCGCGCTCGTAGATCGAGCGCAGCCGCTGGTGCAGCACCGCCTTGCGCTCGACCAGCTTGTCCTGCGTCAGCAGGAGCTGGCGCGTCGTCGCCTCGACGTTGGCCATGATCGTGCTCGCCTGGAAGTCCAGCTCCTTGAGCGCGCCGGCGGACGTCGAGATCTGGCGGCTGATGTTGGCGAGCTCGCCGGAGACGTCGTGGACGCGGCCGCGCAGCTCGTTCATCTGACGCTGGAGCGCCTCGCGCTCCTGCCGGATCTGGTTGAGCCGGGCCTGGCTCTCGCGCAGTTCCTTGGCGCGCGCGTCCTGCGCCGCGAGCGGCAGCGGGGCGGGGCCGAGGAGCGCCGCGGCGAGCGCCGCGGCGTGCAGCCATCGGCAACGCATCAGATCTCGCGCAGGTGGCGGCGTACGGCGTGTGCGCTCGCGGCCACGCCGAGCAGCGCGCCGAGGGCGAGCCCCCCGACGATCCATTCGAGCGGGATCCATTCCAGCGCGAAGACGGTCCCGGACAGGAGGCGGAAGAGGCCGAACGTCGCACCGAGGGCGACGACGCCGCCGATCAGCCCCGTCAGGAGCCCCTCGAGCAGGAACGGGCGCTGCACGAAGCTCTCCGTGGCGCCGACCAGGCGCATGATGGCGATCTCGTCGCGGCGGGCGAAGATGGCGAGGCGGACGGCGGCGCCGATGATGAGCGCGGCGACGACGGCGAAGGCGCCGCCGAGCACCGCGGTTGCGGCGCCGGCCACGCGGCGCAGGAGGTAGACCTTGTCGAGCCAGTCGGCGCCGTACGAGACCTGCTCGACGAAGGGGTAGGTCGCGATGCGCTGGGCCACGGCGCGCACGGCGCCGGCGCCCCGCTGGCCGGGCCAGAGCCGGACCTCGACCGAGGCCGGGAGCGGATTCACGTCCAGATCGGAGAGGACGGAACGGAACTCGACGAGGTCGCGCCGCGCGTTCTCCAGCGCCTCGTCGCGCGAGACGTAGTAGACCTTGCGGACCTCCGGGAACGCCTCGATCTCGTGCTGCGCTAGCTCGACGGCGGCCGGATCGGCGTCGTCGCGCAGGTAGGCGACGATCTCGACGCGCGACTCCACGCGTTCGACCGCGCGCCGGAGGTTGAACGCGACGACGCCGAACAGCCCCACGATGAAGAGCGACAGCGCGATCAGCGCGGCCGAGAGACCCGCCAGCCCCGGCGCGCGACGGAACGCCGCGAGCGCCTCCCGGATGGAGTACGTCATGGTCAGACGGTCACGGTGGCGGAATCGTAGACGATCTGGCCGTGGTCCAGCTCGATGACCCGGGCGCCGACGCTCTTGCGCACCAGGTCGAGGTCGTGCGTCGCGAACAGGACGGCGGTGCCGGCGCTGTTGATGCTGCGGAACAGCTCGAAGATGCCCCACGTCGCCCGCTCGTCCAGGTTGCCCGTGGCCTCGTCGGCCAGGAGCACGAGCGGGTCGTGCGCCAGCGCCCGGGCGATCGCCACGCGCTGCTGCTCGCCGCCCGACAGCTCGCTCGGGTACGCCTGGGCCTTGCTCGCCAGTCCGACCTGCGCGAGGAGCTTGGCGACCTTCGCGCGGATCACCGCCGGGCGGGCGCCCGTCACCTCCAGCGCGAACGCGACGTTCTGCGCCGCGGTGCGGTCCTGAAGCAGCCGGAAATCCTGGAACACGTAGCCGATCTTGCGCCGCAGCATCGCCACGTCCTTCCGCCGGATCCGCGTCGACGAGTACCCGCTCACGCGGACCTCGCCGCTCGTCGGCGTCTCCGCCATGTGGATGAGCCGCAGGACCGTCGTCTTGCCGGCGCCGCTGTGCCCGGTCAGGAAGCAGAACTCCCCCTTCCGCAGCTCGAACGAGACATCGTCGAGCGCGCGCCCGCTCCGGGGGTACTCCTTCGTGACGTGACTGAGGCGGATCATGGCCTACCGGCGAGTCGCGGCGTGCATGCGTTGCGCGGCGAGGCGCGCCGCCAGAGCGAGCGCCTCGCCCATGGAGCCGGGGTCGGCGATGCCGCGCCCGGCGATGTCCAGCGCCGTCCCGTGGTCCGGCGAGGTGCGAACGAAGGGGAGCCCGAGCGTGACGTTGATCCCGCGGCCGAAGGCCGCCGTCTTGAACGCCGCCATCCCCACGTCGTGGTAGGGGACGACGACGGCGTCGAACTCGCCCCGGATCGCGCGAACGAAGACCGTGTCGGCCGGGATCGGGCCGGCGGCGTCGATCCCCGCGTCGCACAGCGTCCGGAGCGCGGGCTCCAGGATCCGCGCCTCCTCGTCGCCGAACAGGCCGCCGTCGGAGGCGTGGGGGTTGACGGCGCAGAGCGCGAGGCGGGGGCGGGCGATGCCCCACCCCTGGCGGAGGCCGGCCGCCGTGATTCGCGCCTGCGCGACCAACCGTTCGCTCGTGAGCGCCGTCGGGACCCGAGCCAGCGGAAGGTGCGTGGTGGCGAGGACCACGCGCAAGGGCCCGCCCAGCGCGGTCGTCTCGGCGTCCATGAGCATGACGACCTCGACGTCGCCCGCCAGGTGCGCGAGCATCTCGGTGTGGCCCGGGTAGGGGTAGCCGCCGGCGTGGAGCGCCGCCTTGTCGATCGGGGCGGTGACCAGCGCGTCGACCTCCCCGGCCAGCGCCATGCGCGCGCCCCGCTCGATCGCGAGCCCGGCGAGCCGCCCCGCCTCCGCCGCGCCGGCGCCCGGCGTCCACTCGCCGGTGGCGACGAACTCGTCGGCCGCGACCTCGGCGCCCGTGCCGGCGGGGCCGACGAAGACGAGCCGGGCGCGGACGGGCCCGGCGCGGAAGCGCCCCGCGGCCTTGCGTGCGACCTCGGGGCCGATGCCCCGGGGATCGCCCAGCGTCACCGCCAGTCGCAGCTCCTCGCCTCCCCCCGCCACCGTCCGCTCCCGCGCCGCAGCGCTACTTGAGGCGATAGTCGACGTACGTCCGGGAGCGAAGCTCCTGGATGACCTCGTCCATGAGCGCGTTGCGCTGCACCTGCTCGCGCACCTGCTCGTGGATGTCCGGGTCGCTCAGCGTGTACTCGCCGGCGGCCGTGACCGCCTGCACCTTCACGACCGCGTACTTCGGGCGATCGTCGTCCTCCGTCAGCCGGAATGGACCGACCACCTGGCCGGCCGCAACGTCGGCGAGGTGCTCGTCGTACGGCTTCGGCAGCCGGTCGGTGGGGAACGGCCCGACGTGCGTCTGCTGTTCGGTCGGGTCGTTGTAGCGCCGGATCAGCGTGTCGAGCGGCACGGAGCCGTCCTTCAGCTTCGCCGCGACCTCCTCGGCGCGCTCGCGGGCCCGGACCGTGTCGTCGGGCGCCAGCACCGGACGGATCAGGATGTGGCGGGCCTGCCGCTCCGCGCCGCGGATCTTGTCCAGCTTGATGATGTGGTAGCCGAACGGCGTCTCGACGATGCCGCTCACCTCGCCCGGGCGCAGCGCGTACGCCGCATCCTCGAACGCCTGCACCATCTGGCCGCGCCGGAACCAGCCCAGGTCACCGCCCTTGTCCTTGTTGCTCGGATCGTCCGAGTAGCGCTTCGCCAGCGTCGCGAAGTCCTCGCCCGCGCGGAGCTTCTTGAGCACCGTGTCGGCGATCGCCCGCGCCGCCGCCTTCGCCGAGTCGGAGGGCTGCGGCGCCACGACGATCTGGTCGAAGGTCACCGTCGCCGGGCGCTTACCGAGCTGCGGCTTCTGCGCCTCGAAGAATTCGCGGATCTGCTCCTCGGTGACATTCGGCGGCTTGCGGTCGCGCTGCACCTTCTGGATGTAGCCCTGGATGAGCTGCTGCTTCTTCAGGTCGGCCGCGAGCATGTCGCGGAACTCCGAGAACGTCAGCCCCTGGGCCTGGAGCGCCTGCTGGAACGCCGCCTGGCTCGGGAAGTTCGCCTGCCGCTGCTGGATCTCCTGCTCGACGCGGCTGTTGATCTCGGACTCCTCGACCTTCAGCGTCGTGTCCCGCTGCGCCGCCTGGAGCAGGATCAGCTCGTTGACCCGCGCGTCCAGAAGCTGCCGGCGAAGCGCATCGAGCTGGGGGCCCTCCGGCGGCAGCCGCCCCGCCTGCACCTGCACCCGGAGGAGGTCTTCGTCCAGTTGGTAGTTCGTGATGATGCTGTCGCCGACGATGGCCAGGATGCGGCCGACCGTGTCGCCGCCGACGGTCGGCGCGGGCGCCGGCTGCGCCACGTCGATGGACGGGCTCGGCACCGGGGTCGGCACGGTCGGCGGCAGCGGCGGGGTCGGATCCTGCGCGGCCGCCGGGCGCGCGCCCAGGAGCGCGCTGAGCGCCACGCCGGCAAGGAGGGAGCGGGAGCTGAGCTTCATGGGTCGGTCAACCACCCGGACGAAAAAAGGGATGGGGCCGGCGACGTCGCCGGCCCCGGGTAATATCCCCGCGCCAGGCGGGTGTTCCTGTCCCGCCGCGCGGCGGCCGGCTCACTTCTTCTTCGTCGGCGCCGGCTGCGGCTGCGCGGCGGGCGGCTGCGTCGGCGCAGCCTGCGGCTGAGCGGGCGCGGCGCCCGGCGCCTGCCCCGGCTGGACCGGCGGCTGGCCGGGCTGGAGCGGCTGCGCCGGCCGCGACGCCTCCACCTTGGTCACCACCGCGGGGAGCGAGCGCTCGTAGACCTCGGCGCCGTAGTGCTCGCGCAGCGCGTACGAGACCGGGCCGAGCGGGATCACGTTCTGCTCGCCCTTGACGACCGACTCGAGCACCGAGCGCACCTTGCGCTCGATCGCCTGCTGCTGCGTCTCGCCGCTCTGCGGCTGGATGTGGGTCAGGCCCGCCTGCGCGACGGCCGCCACGAGCTGCTGCCGCGCCACGTTCGTCAGCGAGTCGGTCTGCTGCCTCGAGGGCGTGAAGCCCTGCCGCTTGGCCTCCTCGACCAGGATCTTGTTCCGGGCCAGCCCCTCCATCACACCCTTGAGCTGGTCGTCCGTCGCCTGCGCGAACTGCTCGCGGCGCGGGCCCGGCAGCGAGCGCATCAGCGCCTGGAACTCCTGCGCCGTGTAGCCGCCGCCCGTGTAGCTGACGAGCGTGCGCTCCGCCGCCCGGCCGCCGAGCTTCATCTCCGGCTTCTTCGCCAGGTCCCGCGCCACGTCGAACGCGCCGCTCTCGACCTTGATGTTCTTCGGCTCCGTGAGCTGCTTGACGTACGCCTCTTCCCGCTGCTGCTGGCGCTGCATCAGCGCCTGCCGCCGGAACTGCTCCTTCATCTGCTCGAACGGCGGCGCCTTGCGCTCCTCGACCTGGATGATGTGCAGGCCGAACGGCGTCTCCACGATGTCGCTCGTCTCACCCGGCTTCAGCTTGAACGCCGCCTCCTCGAACGGGCCGACCATCTGACCCTTGCCGAAGAAGCCCAACTCGCCCCCCTGGTCGCGCGAGCCCGGATCCTCGCTGTACTGCTTCGCCAGCGCGCCGAAGTCCGCCCCCGCCAGCACCTTGGCGCGCACCTCCCTGGCGAGCTGGAGGATGCTGTCCCGCTGCGACGGCGAGGCGTCCGGCGGCAGCCGGAACAGGATGTGGCGCGCCCGCACCTGCAACGCCGGGTTCTCCGTCTCGTACAGCTTCTGGAGCTCGGCGTCGCTGATCGTCGTGTCGGGGGGGATCACCTTGTCGCGCAGCTTCCAGACGATCTCCTGGTCGGCCGCCGGCTTCACGAGCGCACTCAGGTCCACCGTCTTGAGCGTCGAATCCTCCTCCGCCGCCGTCGCCAGCAGCGTGTAGTCGACCCAGAGGTTGGCGAGCGCGTCGACGACCTGCGGGTTCGACGGCAGGCGCGGGTTCGTCCCCATGATCGCCGCCGCCTGGTCGATCGACAGCTCGTGCCCGGCGGCCCGCGCGACGACGTCGGTGTGCGCCGTCATGGCCTGGCCGAAGCTGTCGCAGGCGGGGAACGCCAGCGCGCCGATCAGGACCAGCGGCGGTAGGATCTTCCTCATCGTGTCTCCTTCAAGGACCATGCGCGAGCGGATCGGTAACCTGCCTCAGGAGATTGTTCAGGAGCACAGCCCGAGCAACCTAATCTGGAGTGCATTGCTACGCCAGCGTCGGAACGAGGTTCCGTCCGTCGGCGGGCCATGGCGGCGCCGCCTCACGCCGCTCTGGGGCGCTCCGCGCAGAGTAGCTCGAGGGCGGCCGCGAGCGTGCCGGTGAGCGGCTCGGCGCCGAAGCGGCGGATCACGAGCGAGAGCGGCGCGGCGCGGCGGACCTCGACATCGAGCTGCTGGTCGCGGAACGGCCCCTGGAGCGCGGCGAGGCGGGGCGTGACCTCCGGCCGGAAGTTGAGGCGCGCCTCGCCGTCGCGGACCAGGATGCGCTCGACGCCGAGGCGCGCGCCGAGGAGGCGGAGCGCGGCGCCGTCGAGGAGGCGCTGGACCTCGGGCGGCGGCGGGCCGAAGCGGTCGCGCAGCTCGGCGCGCAGCGCGGCGACCTCGGCGGCCGTCTCCATGCGCGAGATGCGCCGGTAGAGGTGGAGCTTCTGCGAGGGCTCGGGGACGTAGGCGTCCGGGAGGAGCGCGGCGCCCTCGAGCGAGACCTCGGGGGGCGGGTACTCCTCGGCGCGCTCGCCGCGCTTGAGGCGGGCGATGGTGTCCTCGAGCAGGCGGGTGTAGGTGTCGAGGCCGACGGCGTGGACGAAGCCGGACTGCTCGGAGCCGAGGAGGTTGCCGGCGCCGCGCAGCTCGAGGTCCTTGAGCGCGATGGCGTAGCCGCTGCCCAGCTCGGTGAAGTGCTCGAGGATGCGGAGGCGGCGCTCGGCCTCCTCGCTGATCCCCTCGGGGACGACCAGGTAGCAGTAGGCGCGGTGGTGGGAGCGGCCGACGCGCCCGCGGAGCTGGTAGAGCTGGGCGAGCCCGAACTGGTCGGCGCGATCCACGATGAGCGTGTTCGCGGAGGGGACGTCCAGCCCGTTCTCGATGATCGCGGTCGTGACCAGGATCTGGACCTCGCCCTCGAGGAAGCGCCGCATCACCGCGTCGAGCTCGGCGGCCGGCATCTGCCCGTGCGCGATGGCGACCGTCGCGTCCGGGACGAGGTAGCGCACCTGCTCGGCGACGGGCAGGATCGTCTGGACCCGGTTGTGGACCACGAAGACCTGGCCGCCGCGGTCGAGCTCGCGACGGATCGCGTCCTCGATGACCTCGTCGACCCACGGCAGGACGTGGGTGATGATCGGCATGCGATCGCGCGGCGGGGTCTGGAGCAGCGAGAGGTCGCGCAGCCCGGTGAGCGAGAAGTGCAGCGTGCGCGGGATCGGCGTGGCGGTGAGCGTGAGCACGTCGATGTTGTGCCGCAGCTCCTTGAGTCGCTCCTTCTGCTTGACGCCGAAGCGCTGCTCCTCGTCGACGATGAGCAGCCCCAGGTCCTTGAAGGCGACGTCGGGCTCGAGGAGCCGGTGCGTGCCGATCAGGATGTCGATCTCGCCGCCGGCGAGCGCCGCCAGGATCTGCGTTTGCTCGCGGGGCGTGCGGAAGCGCGAGAGCGACTCGATCCGGACCGGGAAGCCGGCCAGGCGCTGGCGGAACGTGTGCAGGTGCTGCTCGGCCAGGATCGTCGTGGGCGCGAGCACGGCGACCTGCTTGCCGTCCTGGACGACCTTGAAGGCGGCGCGGATCGCGACCTCGGTCTTGCCGTAGCCGACGTCGCCGCAGAGCAGCCGGTCCATCGGGCGGCGCGACTCGAGGTCGCGCTTCACGTCGGCGGTGGCCTGGCGCTGGTCGGGCGTGTCCTCGTAGAGGAAGGCGGACTCCATCTCCTTCTGCCAGCGGCTGTCCGGCGAGAAGGGCGGGCGCTCGGCGAGCTGCCGGGCCGCGTAGAGCTGGAGCAGCTCGGTGGCCATCTCCTGGATCGCCTTCTCGGTCTTCCCCTTCAGCGTCTTCCACGCCTTGCCGCCGATCTTGTGCAGCTTCGGCGCGGCGACCTCCTCGCGGTCGGGCACCCAACGCTCGATCAGGTCGAGGCGGTAGACGGGGACGCGCAGGATCTCGCCGCCGGCGTACTCGATGGCCAGCGCCTCGATCTCCTCGTCGCCGACGCGGACCTTCTGGAGGCCGCGGAAGCGGCCGATGCCGTGGTCGAGGTGGACGACGTAGTCGCCCGGGCGGAGCTGGGCGAGCGACTCGAGGGCGACGGCGCCGCGGAAGCGCCGGCCGCGCCGCAGGCGGCGGTCGCGCCGGAAGATCTCGTGGTCGGTCAGGACGCGGACGAACGGCTCCGCGCCCTCGAGCACGAAGCCGTGGGCGACGGGGTTCAGCCCGAGCGTCGTGCGCGGCGGCAGGCCGCGGGGGCCGCCGAGCAACTCCTCGAGCCGCTCGAGCTGCCCCGTGTTGTCGCAGAGGATGAGCGTCTCCTCGCCGCGGGCGGCGCCGGTCCGCAGCAGCGCGGCGAGCGTCTCCATGTCCCGGTCGATGCTCTCGACCTCGCGCGCGCGGAAGCGCACGTCCACGTCCCCGTGGCCGACCACCTGGATCCGACCGAACGCGGCCAGGCGCCGCGCCGCCTCCTCCGGCGGGAGGAACAGGCTCTCGGGCGGCTCGGGCTGGCCGCCGCGCCGGCGCTCGGCCTCGTGCAGGTGGAGCACCTGCGCCCAGGCGCGGCGGAAGTCCTCCTCGGCGGTGCCGGCGGCGAGCTCGACGAGCACGGCGTCGCGCGGGAGCACGTCGAGGAGCGAGCGGCGGGAGGCGCCGTCCACAGCGGGCGAGCGGGCGAGTGGCGGCGTGGGGGAGCCTGATCTCTCCCGCTCTCCCGCACC
>JADGGV010000724.1 GCA_019689775.1 Gemmatimonadota bacterium | reverse complement strand
GCCGCGCTCCTCGGTAGGATACGGCGGGAGGGGGCGTGGGAAAAGTCGGGGCGCCGCACGGCGGGCGCCCCGACCGGGACGGATGCGGCTACCGCGGGCGGACCCTGGGGGTTTCGTCCGGGTCGGAGCTCAGGTTCAGCACCTGCACGCCGGAGCCGTCGGCGTCCATCACCATCACCGCAGTGACGAACTTGGGGATCCCCGGGAAAAGCAGGTGGCGCCCGTCCAGCGACCACGCCGGATCGAAGGCCGTCCAGAGCTGCGAAGTCAGCGGACGCTCGCCGGTACCACCATCCACGTCCAGCGTGTACACGCCGTAGTTCCGCCCGTCGTGCTTGACGAACGCGATCCGCTTCCCGTCCGGCGACCACGCCGGCGAGATCCCGGCCTGCTGCGAGGTCGCGATCGTCCGCGCGCCGGTGCCGTCCGCGTTCATGATCCGGAGCTCCCAACCGCCGCTGCCGGCGAAGAGATACGCGATGCGGGCGCCGTCGGGAGACCAGACCGGCGCCACGTTCTCGGGCGACGCCGACGCGAGGCTGCGCCGGTTCGTGCCGTCCGGCGCGATCGACCAGAGCTGCACCGGGATGAATCCGTCGACCGAGCTGGTGAAGAGAATCGCGTCGCCACGCGGCGACCATTCGGGGCCGGTGACGGAGCCGGCGGGGATCCCACTCGCGATCCGCCGCCGGTCGGCGCCGTCGGCGCGAATCGTCCAGAGACTCCACCTCCCATCGGTCCCGAGCGTCCGGAACGCGATACGTTCCCCATCCGGCGACCATGACGGCGACGATGCCGAGTCGGGGTGGTTCGTCAGCCGGGCGAGCCCGGTGCCGTCCGGCCGGACGACGTAGAGGTCCGTGTTCCCTGCGACCGTCTGCACGAATGCGAGCCGACTCCCGTCCGGCGACCATCGGGAGCTGGATCGCTCGATCGCCCCGGCAGCGAGCATCCGGGTGGCGCCCGTCTCATCCATGTAGAAGAGCTGATAGCCGTCCGGGCTCCAGTGCTGGTACGCGAAGCCGCCGACGCAGCGCACCTGGAACGCGACATCCACCGTCGGCACGACCAGGCGCCCGCCCGAATCGCGTGCTGGGCAGTGTGAGAGGTCGGCTCCATGCATGCCGACCTTTCCGGTCAGGCCAGTAGACTCTCGGCCGCCTGTCGCGACAGCTTATGCGAGCGACGCCGTCATTGTCAAGTGAAAGGCGACACTACAAGCGTGCGATCGTCGTCCCGCAACTTCGACCCTTAATCCGCCCGGCAACCGGCGAACTCCATGCATCCCGCAGCCCTCCTCCTCGACCTCGACGGCACGCTCTTCGTCGGCGACGAGGCCGAGACGGACATCGCCGGTGCGCAGGCCACCGGCCTCCTCGACGTCCGGGTCCGGACGGCGAAGTACCGGCCGGACGCGCGGGGGGATGCCGGGCGGGCGCGCCCGAGGGACGCGTGCAGCCGGCCTCGAAGGGAGTTTAGTTGACAGGATGAACAGGATAACATCTGATAACGAATAACATATGGTTCCTCGCTGCTCTGGATGGGTAACGAGGCGCGACGAGGTGCGGATCGGGGTTGGAGCGGCTAACATGCGGGCTCGCAGGCGGGCAAGGGGCCGGCC
>JADGGV010000069.1 GCA_019689775.1 Gemmatimonadota bacterium | reverse complement strand
GGCTTCGGCGGGGGAGGCGGTGGAGGCTTCGGCGGGTTCGGCGGCGGCGGTGGATTCGGCGGTGGCGGCGCGGGACGGAGCTGGTAGGAGGCGAGATGGCGGACCCCAGGGACAGGGCGGCATCGTTCGCGCGCGAGTTGCAGGCGATCCTCGGCCCGCGGCTGCGCAGCGCGCTCCTTCACGGCTCGGTGGCGCGTGGGGAGGCGGTCGAGGGGGTGAGCGACGTGAACGTCCTCGTGCTCCTCGACCGGGTGGATCCCCCGGCGCTGCGGCTGGTCTCGCCGCTCGCGCGGCGCTGGGCGACGGCCGGCAACACGCCGCCGATGGTCATGTCGTGGGCGGAGTGGCAGGACGCGTCGGATGCGTTCGCGATCGAGGTCGCGGACATGTGTGCCGCGCGCGTCGTGCTCGCGGGCGAGGATCCGGTCGCGAACCTGCGCGAAGATCTCCGCGCGATGCGACTCCAGGCCGAGCGTGAGCTGCGCGGGAAGCTCGTGCAACTGCGGACGGGGCTGCTGCTGGCCGCGGAGCGCCCCGAGGAGCTGGGGTCGTTGCTGCGCACCGCGCTGCCGTCGTTCACGACGTACTTCCGGGCGATCCTCCGGCTCTCGGGACGGGCGGTCCCGGCCACGACGCCGGAGGCGATCGTCGAAGCCGGTCGCGCGGCCGGCTTCGACCCCGACCCGTTCCTCCGCGTCTGGCGCGCCCGCGCCGAGCGCGCGCCGTTGAAGCCGCCGATCGACGACCCGCTGACCACGGGGTACGTCGCCGGCGTCACGCGCGCCACCAGCTACGTCGACACTCTCACGGAGGGAAGAGGCGCATGAGACCGAGGGTTGGTTGGGTTCCGCTCCTCCTGCTCCTGGCCGGCTGCGGCTACAACCGGATCCAGGCCCTCGACGAGCGCGTCAAGCAGACCCGCGGCAACATCGATACGGAGCTGCTGCGCCGGAACGACCTGATCCCGAACCTGGTCGCGACCGTGCAAGGCGCGGCGGAGTTCGAGAAGCAGACGTACACGCAGGTCGCGCAGGCCCGCGCCGGTCTGACGGGCGCGGCGAACCGCGTGGCCGCGGCCGTGAAGTCGGGCGCCGACGCGGACGAGCTCAGCCAGGCCAACTCCGCGCTCACCGACCAGCTCCGCAACTTCATCAACGTCTCGGTCGAGGCGTACCCGCAGCTCCGCGCCAACCAGAACTTCGTCGGGCTCCAGGACGAGCTGACGGAGACGGAGAACCGGATCGCGGTCAGCCGCCAGGACTACAACGAGGCGGTGGCGCAGTACAACACGTTCATCCGCCAGTTCCCGCAGGTCCTGACGGCGAAGGTCATCGGCGCGCAGCCGGCGAAGCCGTTCACGGCGCCGGCGTCGGCCGCGACGCCGCCGCGCGTCCAGTTCCCGGGGTCCGCCCCGTCGACGACGCCCTGAGCGCCGCCCCCGAGTGTCCGGCTCCGCCCGAGGGGCTATATTCCCCCCGGGCGGCGGACCCAGGGGGTCCGCCTGCGGTATCAGATGTGGGAAGCCCGACACGTTCCTCACGGCGATCCACGGAGCCGGCATGTTCCCGACGTTGTTCAAGATTGGCGGCTTCACCGTCACCAGCTTCGGCCTGATGATGTTCCTCGCCTTCGTGGCGGGGGGCTGGATCCTCAGCCGCCAGCTCGAGCGTCGCGGCCAGAACCCCGGCATCGCCTGGGATGTGCTCGCCTGGCTCGCGCTCGGCGGGATCCTCGGCGCGCGGCTGTACTACATTGCGCTCCACTTCGGCGACTTCCTGGCGAACCCGGTGGGCGAGCTGCTGAGCCGGGGGGGCCTCGTCTGGTACGGCGGCTTCCTCGGCGGCGTCGTCGCCTACTACTGGCAGGTGCGGAAGCACAAGCTCCCGCTCGCCACGATGTTCGACGCGACGGCGCCGGCGCTTGCGCTCGCCTACGCCGTCGGGCGCGTCGGCTGCTTCCTCGTAGGCGACGACTACGGCCTCCCGACCCGGAGCTGGGTCGGCATCGCGTTCCCGCAGGGTTCGCCGCCGAGCACCGCCGGCTACCTCCGCAGCGTCGGCGCTCACATCCCGGCCAACATCCCCGACGGCGCCGTCCTGACCGTGCACCCGACGCAGCTCTACGAGGTCGGCGCCGGGCTGCTCATGTTCGCGATCCTCTGGCGCCTCGCCTCCAGCCGGTCGCTGCGGCCGGGCCGGCTCTTCGCCGTCTGGCTCGTCCTGTACGGCATCGAGCGGTTCCTGATCGAGTTCGTGCGCGCCAAGGGCGACCGCGTGCTGGTCGGCCTGTCCACGTCGCAGCTCGCGAGCGTGGTCCTCCTCGCGCTCGCTGCGGTGATCTGGGTGCGCGCCCGTGGCGAGCCCTCGCCCGCCGTCGCCGGCCAGGGCGCGAAGGCACGGGCGGCCGCGCCGACCGGCGCCCGCGCGTAGCGCCCGCGGGGCGCGAGCCAGGCACCGGCAGCGCCCTCGCGCCTGGCGCCGCCGGGTACGCGGGCCCGCCGCCGGCGGCGCCTGGCGCAGAGCGCCGCAGGGCATGTCAGGCCTAGCGCCCGCCGGATGTCCGAAGGCCCGGGGCCCCGCCGGTCCACAGCCCGGCGGGGCTCGCCCGTCCCGGCGCCATCCTCGGCGCCGCCGCGCCCGCCCACGACGTGCGCCCGAGCCGCTCCGCTCCCGCTTTCCCTTACGCTCCAGGCCGTTTGGGGGTGGGAGCGCGAACACCGAACCGGTCTGCCCGACCGACGCTCACGCCACCCGCATGTACGCCAGCGACCCGCCGGGCGTCACGAAGACCTCCCGCCCTTCGGCGGCCAGCTCCCGCAGCCAGCGCGATACGCCGTTCACGCCCATTCGCCCGAAGTCGTGCCAGGCCAGGATGCTCCCGGAATGACAGCATTCGAGCGCCCGCAGCGTGTCGCTGCGGACGTACTCGTAGGAGTGGGAGCCGTCGATGAAGAAGAGGTCGACGCGGCCGTGGAACGGCGAGAAGTCGAACGTCGCGCTGTCCCCGACGAGCGTCACCACCTTCCGTTCCACGGACGAGCCGGTGAAGGCGTACGCCGGCGCCTCGCGAGCCGCGCGGATGTGCGCATCGTCCAGCAGCGTCGTCCGGAGCTTCGTCCTCGCGGGCGCGTCCCGCGCCAGGTCGAGCGTGTAGACGCGAGCGTGGTCGGGGGAGTTCAGCGCCAGGTGGAGCGCCGTGTGCCCGAGGAACGTGCCGATCTCGAAGATCACCGACGGCTGCGCGTGGCGGCACAGGACGCACAGGCTCACGAGGTCGAGGAGGAAGACCGGCGTGCTCCAGCACCAGGCGTCGGCGTCCGGGGCGAGGCGCACGTCGACGGGCGCCGTCGCGCCCACGAAGTCCAGGACGTGCCGCTCCGGCAGCGACCGTCGCCGCTCCATGGCGCGGTACTGGAAGAGGTTCTCCGACGCGTACCGCAGCAGCCGGGTCGGGCGGAGAAGCAGCGGCAGCGACATCAGGTTCCCGCCCAGGAGCACGTTCCGCGTCGCGATCGCCGCCGCGCGCAGGGTTTTCAGCTCAGGCATCGTGCGCCCTTCGGGATCCGCGCCGGGCGATGGACGGACCGGCACCGGAGCCCGCGCCGGACGCGCGCAACGTCGACCGCGCCGCCGCCAGCAGCGGTCGGAGCCGGGCAAAGTCGGTCTCCATCCTCGGCAGCAGCTCCTCACGGTTGCGCAGGATCGCCGCCGGGTGGAGGAGCGGCAGGAGCGGGATCACACGCCCGTTGCGCTCCACCTCCTGCGGCCGGCCGCGCACCTCGGTGACCTTGGCGCGCGGGAGGAAGTACGTCAGCGCGATGCGCCCCAGCGTCACCAGCACGTCGGGGTCCACGAGCCGCAGTTGCTCCTCGAGCCACGGCGAGTGCGCCCGCACCTCGCGGGCTCGCGGCGTCCGGTTCCCCGGCGGCCGGCAGGCGACGACGTTCGTGATGAACACCTCGTCGCGGCTGAAGCCGTTCTCCTTCAGCAGCCGGTTGAAGAGGCGGCCGGCCGCGCCCACGAACGGCTCGCCGCGTCGGTCCTCCTCCGCGCCGGGCGCCTCGCCGATGAACATCACTCGCGCGTGCGGGGCGCCAACGCCCGCGACGACCTGCGTACGCCCCGTCGCCAGCTCGCAGCGCGTGCAGCACGCCATCGAGCGAAAGAGCGCTCCGAGCGACGCGGCGCGCGGGATGCGCTCCGGCCGTCCCGGCACGAACGGCGCCTGATCCCCCTTGCCGCGCCAGCAGTCCGGTATGTCGGCCATCCGCTTCCCCCTCCCTGATCGACCCGGCGGCGCCCGGTCGTGCGGCACCGCCTACAAACGTGGCACGCGGGGTGCTACGGCCTCCCCGCGGCAGCGGATCCCTTCCGTGGAGGCTCCGAGATGGACGCCGAGGTCGTCGTCGTCACCGGTGCATCGGCGGGGCTCGGCCGCGCGATCACCCGCCGGCTCGCGCGCACGGGAGCCTCCCTCGGCCTCCTTGCCCGCGAGCCGGTCCGCCGCGAGGCCGCCCGGCGCGGGGCCCAGGGTCGGGGCGCGCGCGCCGTCGCCATCCCCGCGGACGTCGCCGACGCGAAGCCCGTCGAGCGCGCCGCGATCGCCCTCGCCGCCATCCGCGCCCGATGACCCCCGCGGACCGTTACCCCCCGATCTCGAGCTACGCGATCATCGGGAACTGCCGGACCGCCGCGCTCGTCTCCGACCGCGGCTCCATCGATTGGCTCTGCCTTCCGCGCTTCGACAGCCCCAGCATATTCGGCGCGCTCCTCGACGCGGGGAAGGGAGGCCGCTTCCAGATCTGCCCCGCCGGCCCGTTCCGCGCCTCGCGCCGCTACGTCGGCGAGTCCAACGTGCTGGAGACGACGTTCCGCACCGCCACCGGCGTGCTCCGTCTCACCGACTTCATGCCCGCGGAGTCCGAGTGGGAGAAGCGGCGAGCGCTGCGGCCGGACCACCTCCTCGTCCGCCTCGTCGACTGCCTCCAGGGCGCGGTCGACGTCGACGTCTGCTGTGCGCCGCGCCCCGAGTACGCCGCCGAGACTCCGCACCTCGCGGACCGCGGGCCGCTCGGCCTCATCTACTCGCACGGCCGCCACGTGCTCGCGCTCCAGGGCGACATCCCGCTCGCCGTCGACGACGCCGCCGCGACGGCCACCGCTCGCGTCCATCTCGCGGCCGGCGAGTCGCGCTGGCTTTCGCTCGCCTACTCCGACGGGTTTCCGGCCGTGCTCGCCCCGCCCGGCGCCATCCTCCGCGAACTCGCCCATCGCTCCGTCGACTGGTGGGAGCACTGGATCTCGAGCTGCACCTATGACGGCCCGTTCGCCCAGGCCGTGCGCCGCAGCGCGCTCGCGCTCAAGCTGCTGACGTTCGCGCCCTCCGGCGCCGTCGTCGCCGCGCCCACGACCTCGCTCCCCGAGCGCCCGGGCGGCGTCCGCAACT
This sequence comes from Gemmatimonadota bacterium, assembly GCA_019689775.1. GTDB lineage: Bacteria > Gemmatimonadota > Gemmatimonadetes > Longimicrobiales > RSA9 > JADGGV01. Next base: position 6,720 of record JADGGV010000069.1, on the reverse strand, counting down.
GGGACTACCGCTACTGCTGGCTTCGCGACGCGTCCCTCACCGTCCGCGCGCTCCTCGGGCTCGGCTACACCATCGAGGCCGGTAGCTTCCTCTCCTGGCTCCTCCACGCAACCCGCCTGACGTGGCCCGAGCTGCGCGTCCTGTACGACGTCTACGGCGGCGCCGACCTCCGCGAGCGCACACTACCGCACCTCGACGGCTACGCCGGCAGCCGCCCCGTGCGCATCGGCAACCTCGCCCAGAGCCAGCTCCAGCTCGACGTCTACGGCGAGGTCGCCGACGCCGCGCTGCGGTTCGTGACGCACGGCGGCAAGCTCGACCGCCGGACGTGCCGCGTGCTCGTCGGCCTCGGCGAGACCGTCTGCGCCTCCTGGCGCGAGCCCGACCACGGCGTCTGGGAGATCCGCGCCGTGCCGCGGCATCACACCTTCTCGAAGGTCATGTGCTGGGTCGCGCTCGACCGCCTCCTCCAGCTCCACGACCGCGGCCACGTCCGCGTCCCCGTCGCCCGCTTCCGGCGCGAGTGCGAGGAGATCCGCCGCGCCATCGAGACGCGCGGCTTCAGCGAGCGCCTCGGCAGCTACGTCAGCACGTTCGATGGCGACGACGTCGACGCCAGCCTCCTTCAGCTCGCCAACTTCCAGTACGCCGACGCCGCATCGCCCCGCATGCGCGGCACGTACCGGCGCGTGCGTAGCGCGCTGGGTGACGGCCCGCTCCTCTACCGCTACCTCGCCGTCGACGGGCTACCGCCGGGCGAGGGCGCCTTCGGCATCTGTGCGTTTTGGGCCACCGAATGCCGCGCCCGCGCCGGCGACGTCGACGGCGCCGTCGCCGACCTCGAGCGGCTCCTCGGCTACGCCAACGACGTCGGCCTGTTCGCCGAGGAGATCGACCCCGCGACGGGCGCCGCGCTCGGCAACTTCCCGCAGGCGTTCACGCACATCGGTCTGATCAACGCTGCCCTGACCATCGCGCGGATGCGCGGCACGCTCCGGACGCGCCACGTCAGCGCCGCCGCGCCCCGCGAGCGGAAGCGCGTATGAACCTCCCGGCCGCGCTGCTCTGGGGCTTCGCCGCCACCACCGTCCTGACCACGCTCATGGCCGGCTCGCAGGTCATGGGGCTCTCCCGCATGAGCATCCCGTTCCTGCTCGGCACGATGGTGACGCCCGACCGCGACCGCGCGATGCTCGCCGGCATCGGCATCCATTTCGTGAACGGCTGGATCTTCGCGCTGCTCTACGTCCTGGCCTTCGAGGCGCTGCATCGCGCAACCTGGTGGCTCGGCGCGCTCGCCGGCCTGCTGCACGGCCTCTTCGTGCTCGTCGTCGTCCTCCCGCTCCTCCCCGCCGTGCACCCCCGCATGGCGAGCGAGCGCCAGGGCCCGACGCCGACCCGGCTCCTCCAGCCGCCCGGGTTCCTGGCCATCCACTACGGGCGCCGCACGCCGATCATCGCACTCATCGCGCACGTCGCCTACGGCATCCTGCTCGGGGCGCTCTACGTCGTCTGAGCGCAGGTCAGGCACGTCCATTCGCCGTTCGCGCTTTCGCTCACGCTCCCGCTCCCGAACGGCCGGGAGCGTAGGCCGAAGCGAACGCGAAACGGATCTGGCGAACTCCGTGAGATTCGCGCGCGCCTCACCCGGCGCCCGACTACCGCTTCGCGATCCGGATGCGCCGCTCGGCTCGCGCCGAGGCGCCGCCGACCGCATCCGTCACCGTGATCGTCAGCGCGTAGAGCCCGGGCGAGAGCCGTGGCACCTCCAGGTTCGTCGTGAGCACGGCCGGCTGGAGCCGCCCAGCCGCCTCGCCGCTCCACGACAGGCGCACCTGCCGGGTTCCACCCTTCGCGAGCCCCAGCTTCCGGGCCAGCCACGAGACGGCCCGCGCGGGCGCCGGCGGCCCCTCGAGCGGCACCACCTCGAGTTCCACGCGGTACCGGCGCACGTCCCCCGGCCCCACCGCCAGCCCCGTGACCTCCGCGTACAGACCGACCGTCTCGCCCGCCGCCAGCGTGAGGTCGCCGCGGCCGCGCAGCGTCGCGTCGTCGCGCCCCGTCGGCGCCGCGCCCCTCGGAAACGGGTACGCCACCAGGATGTCCGAGAGGGCCAGCCGCCCCGCCGGCGAGAGCAGGACCACCGAGTGCCGGGCCACCCCGGCGAGCCGGGAGCGGCCCTCCAACGCCTCGGCCGAGTACACGTAGCTGCCGGGCGGCAGCGTCGCCTGCATCGTGACGGCGAGGGCGTGCCCGGAGTCGGCGGCGCTCGCCGTCGCCCGCACCTCCGTCACCAGCGCGGTGTCGCCGCGGAGCAGCGCCGCCGGCCCGGGGAGCACGAACAATCCCGCCGGCGCCGTGGCCGCCCCCGCCGCGAGCGAGTCGAGCGGCAGCGACGCGTCGATGCGCAACACCACCGAGTCACCGGCGGGCAAGCGCGACACCTGGTGCGCGAGGTGGACGACCTTGCGCGCCGCGGACGGCGCATACCCGCTCCGCGCGCGCAGCGCCTCCGGCTCCCACGGCGCGCCGGGATCGGGGGGGCCGCGCACGCCGGCCAGGAGCAGCGACTCCGGCAGGAACGCCAGCGACGCCGGATCGTAGCGCTCCACGAGCCGATCCGGCTCGAACCCCATCCCGAAGTTGGGCGTCCGCTCCCGCCCGCGCGGCACGCCGTAGCGCAGCGTCAGCTCCTCCAGGTCCGAGCCCCATCGCAGCATCCCCGTCACGACCGGCGCTTCCTCCAGCATCCGCGACCAGACGTAGCGCGCGAGGTGCTCGACCCACCGCTCGTTGCCGGGCGTCAGGTAGAGCGGGTCGGCAAGGCGCCAGAGCGCGGCCTCGTACGCCGCCCGCTCGCCGGGCTCCAGCCGCCGCACTCGCGCCGCCTCGTCCGGCGCGAGCAGCTCGTCGATCCGCACCCGCCGCCGCTCCCGTTCCCCGAGGCGCGCCCACGCCGTGGCGAACTCGCGCTCCGCCGCCGTGTCCTCCTCCACCGCGTGCAGCGCGAAGCCCAGCAAGAGCGCACGCCAGAGCGTGTCCGTCGTCGCCCACGCGAACCGCCGCGCCGCCGCCAGCGCCTCCGCCGGGCGCCCGTCCTCCACCAGGTCGCGCACCAGGCTCCGCGCCACCCGCGCCTCCGTCGGCGCCCGCTCCGCCGCCCGCGCCAGCGCCCCGATCGCCTCCTTCCGCGCCCGCCTCGCCTGCACCGGCTCCGGCGGCAGCGGGGTGTCGCGCTCGCTCGGGTCGAAGAACAGGCAGAAGCGTCCGACCACCTCGTCGCACTGCTGGCGCCCGCCCGGCGCCATCCGGATCGGCGCCCGGCTCCGCGCCAGGAACTCGTACTCCGCCTGCGCGCGCTTCGCCGCCTTGACCAGCTCGGCGACCGAATCCTGCGGCGCCTGGAGCAGCAGCGGGATCAGAAAGGCAAGCATCACGGCGTCTGCTCCGATCCAGATTGGAACCCTTCTTGCGGCCCTGGATTCCCACCCACCGCGTCTTCCCAGCCGGAGGCAGTCATGGCAAGAGAGCAAGTCGCGGGTGCGATCATCCTGGACCGCCTGCGCGAGCGGATGGTGTCCGGGAGATTCCTCGGCCACTGGCGTCCGGGCGACCGGCTCCCCAGCATCCGCGAGATCGCCGAGGCCGAGAGTGTGGACCGCAAGACCGCCGCCGCCGCCTACCGCCGCCTCGAGGAGGAGGGGCTCGTCCGCGTTCGCGCCCGGTCCGGCGTCTACCTGAGCCCCCCGGCCGGCGCGCAACCCGTCGGGCCCCTCGAGCGGCTGTACCGGCGCTGGCTCGAAAACACCTACGACGGCGCCGCGGCGCTCGGCCTCGACACCCGCAGCATCCTGCGGCTGGTGACCGCCATGGCGGAGGTCGAGCGTATGCGGCTCCCCGTCGTCGAGTGCGATTGGCCCCAGGCCGAGGCCGTCGCCGTCGAGCTGCGCGAGCGCCTCGGCGTCCGCGCCACCCCCTGCGTCCTCGAGGAGCTGCACCCCTCCGATCCGCTCCTGCTCGAGGCGCCGCTCCTGGTCACGACGCCGTACCACGCCGCCGAGCTGGCGCTCCTGTCGCCGAGCCGGCTCGTCGTCGAGACCACGCTCGCGCCCGACCTCGTGCGGCAGCTCTCGCGCCGGGCCGCGCAGGGACCCGTCACCATCCTCGCGCCCCAGGGCAACGTCGTCGCCAAGATCCGGCGGGCGCTCCACCACTGTGGCATCGAGGCCGACGACACCCGCGTCCGCATCGTCGGCGTCGCCGACCGCAGCGACGTCGCCGAGGCGACGCGCTTCGCCCGCTCCCTCTTCCTCTGGCCCGGGACGCCGCGCTGGGTCGAGGAGGCGCTGCCGCCGTCCGCCGAGGCCTACCGCCCGAAGCAGGCCATCAGCCAGGAGTCGGTCACCCGCCTCCGCGCCGCCCTGCTCGACGCCGCGATCCTGCGCGCCAAGGAGGTCCCCGCCGGCGACGACGTCGTGACCGCGCCGCCGCCGCTCAGTACGTCCACCGTCGACGCAGTTCGACGCTGAGCTGGGCTCTCGTGGGTGGGGCCGGCAGAAAGACACCGTACGCCGGCCCCCGCGTCACGGGGCCCCGGCTGAAGGTCGCGGTCCACTGCGGCGTCGCGCGCCACACCAGGCTCATGGTCGGGCCGAGCGAGCGGGTCGGTCCCTCGGTCCCGAACAGCACGCCCACGGCGTACTCGACCGTCAGGAACACGTCCCGCGTCACCTCGCGCCCGGCCACCACCGTCGGCGCCACCGCGCCGCGCTGGTAGCCCGGCCGGATCTCGAAGACGTCCAGCGGCAGCCCTGCCGAGAGCAGCTCGGACTCGAGCTGCATGCTCGCCAGCTCGGCCAGCCCGCCGAACAGCGTCTGCTGGAGGAGCGCGCTCCGCTGCGCGGACGGCAGCAGCTCCGAGCCCGTCGTGGTCCGCGTCCCGAAGACCAGCAGGCTGAGAAGCTCCGATTCCGGGATCTGAACGCCCTCCGCCGTCGCCAGCGCGAGCCGCGGGCGCCGGAGCGTCCCCGTCACCCTCACCTCGACGTCGAACGGGCGCTGCTGCGCGTCCAGCACCGTCCGGCTGGCGACGACGTCGAGCGCCGGGTTCAGCTCCTCGCCGCCGCGGAAACGGATCTGCGCCCGCACGATGTCCAGGCGCCGCACGAGGAACGGGCCGGCCGTCAGCGTGAACGCGCCCCGCTGCCCCGTGAGCGTGCCGACCACGCTGATCGCACCGCCGGGCGGCTTGTTCACCGTGAGCGACCCCGCGAGCTGGAGGCGCGCCTCCTCCGCCTCGAACCACAGGTCGTTCCCGGCCACGAGCCGCAGGTCCGCCACGCTCACGTTCGCCCCGAACGGCGCCGGGACCGCCTCCGGCGCCCCGACGGCCGGCGCCGGCTCCAACTCCGCCAGGCCCGTGGTCAGGATGTCCTGCCCGGTCGACGCCGGGAGCACGATCGTGCCGTCGTCCAGGCGCAGCGCACCCGTCACCGTCAGCATCCGCACGGGGCCCCGCGCCTGTAGCTCGCCCCAGACGGCCGCGCCCGGTCGGCCCTTCGCCGCCATTGGCCGGAAGCGCTCGAGCCGCAGCGCCAGGTTCGCCGTCGGGTTGGTCAGCTCCGGGAAGTCGACGACGCCCGACGCCACGAGCCAGCCGTCGCTCCGCGCGCGGAGGCTGTCCACCTCGATGCGCCGGTCCCGCAGCGTCAGCCGCCCGGCGATGTTCGTGTAGCGCTGTCCCGTCGCCGGCACCCGCACCGCCGCGCCCGACAGCACGGCCGAGCCCGCCAGCACCGATCGGTCCGCGGTCCCCGCCAGCGTCATCCGCGCGTCGAGCCGGCCGGTCACGTCCTCAACCTGCGGCAGCAGCGGCTCCAGGATCGCGAGCGGCACCGAGTCGGCCTCCAGCGCCCCCCGCGCGGCCCCGCGACCCAGGACGCGCAGGCCCGGCGGCAGGCCGAGCGTCAGCGTCGCGGGGAGGGCCACGTCGACGCGCAGCCGCCCGCCGCGCGCCAGCGCCGCCTGCGCGGTCGCGGTCAAGCGGCCCGCTTGGAACCCCACCTCGCCCCCCAGCGTCGCGACGTCCAGCTCCTGGATCGCCCCCTGCTCGAGATGGAAGCGGCCGCGCACGAGCGGCGCCGCCGCGGGACCGCGCACCTCCACCTCGGCGAACAGCAGCCCGCTCGCCGCGGGCCGAATCCCGGCCAACCGGAGCAGCTCGGCGATCGGCAGCGCCTCCGCCCGGAGGCGGTAGTCCGCCGCGTCCGCGGGCGCGAGCGTCCCGTCGAGCGACACCAGCCCCGGGCCGCCGGTGTTCCGGACGTCGAGCCCGCGCACGGCCACGCGCCCTCCGGGCGTCCACGCCAGCTCCGCGGGCGCCTGGAGCCGCCAGCGCGCGCCGCTCCCATCCGCCACGAGCTGCGTCAGGCGCACCCGCCGCTCCCCCGTCCGCGGGATCGAGCCTTCCGCCGCCAACCGGAGCACGCCGCCTCCCACGCGGTCGCCACGGAGCGTCACCACCAGGCTCGACCCCTCCAGCCGGGCCGACGCTTCGACGACCCGGAAGCCCACGGTCGTCGGCGTCTCCACCTCCGTCGCGCGTGCCTGCACCTGCACGTAGGGCGTAGAATCGGCTAGCGCCACCGCATACCCGCCGCCGGCCCCGCCGACCGCCCACGCTCCAAGGCGCGCGCCGGTGAGCGCGAAATCTCCACGCGC
>JADGGV010000723.1 GCA_019689775.1 Gemmatimonadota bacterium | reverse complement strand
CCCCCCCCCCCCTTTCCTCGTCCCCCCCCCGCGCGCCCCGCGGGCGCGCCCCCCGGGGGCCGCCCCGAGGAGGTAGGCCATGGCGCGCACGACCGAATCGTGGGTGGTGGATTCCCTGGAGGACGACGTCGCGGCGCTCGAGGGCGAGGACGGCCGCATCCTGCACGTGCCGGCGCGGTGGCTCCCGCTCGGCTGCCGCGAGGGCGACTGGCTGCGCGTGTCCCGCGAGCAGACCGGCCGGGGCAAGGCGACGCTCACCTTCGCCGCCGACCTGGAGGCCACGCGGCGCGCGCGCGAGCGCCTGCGGAAGCAGGTCGAGGAACTCGAGGCCCGCGACCCCGGCGGCGACATCACGCTCTGAGGCCCGGAGCCGACTGACGTGCCCGCTCGCGCAGCGCTCCCTCGCGCTCAGCGGACTTCGACGATCGTGAGCCCCGCGTTCAGCCGATCGAGGTCCGGGTCACGGCGCAGCTCGGGGTAGTCGTCGAGGAGCGAGCGCGTGACCTCGTCGAAGATGCTCCAGTTCTCGCCGAAGACCACCCGACCGACGCCGTGCCGCCCGTTCGCCTGGGCGAGCGAGCGGCGGAGTGCTGCGCGGAGTCTGCCGCCGACGCCGCTCGAGCCGTAGCCGTGGATCAGCTTGAGCACGCGCACGCCTCTGCGTCGCGCGTGCTCGATCTCCACGGCGAGGCGCTTCCGCGCCTCGGCGACGGTCGGCATGCCGTCCTTGATGCGTATCTGGGCGACCCGCCCCATCATCCTCGTCGATGACGGTGGTTGCGCGCCACTTCGCCGGCGTGCACGCCGTCGAATCTGGTCGCCCGGATCGTTCGGCACAATCAGGGCGAGGAGCGGGTCCACCTGACGCGGGCGTTTCGGAGCGCGCTGCACGGGTTCGTGACGCTGGAGCGCGTGGGCGGCTTCGGGCGGCCGTCGTTCCCTTCACGGAAGGTAGGCGTATGGTTCTCGGACACTACGGGGTCGCTTTCGGCGCGAAGCGCGCCGCTCCGCGCGCATCGCTGGGCGTGCTCGCGTTCGCGGCGCAGTTCCTGGACGAGCTCTGGCCGGTGCTGCTGCTGCTCGGTGTGGAGCAGGTGCGGATCGTGCCGGGCCTCATGCCGGCCAGCCCACTCGACTTCGTGCACTACCCGATCTCGCACAGCCTGCTCGCGGCGGCCGGATGGGGGCTGCTGATCGGGCTCGTCTACCTCGTCGCCCGGCGGTACCGCCGGGGCACATGGGTCGTGGGCGCGGCCGTGCTCAGCCACTGGGTGCTGGATCTGCCGATGCACCGCCCCGACCTGCCGCTCTGGCCGGGATCGGCGATGCGGGTCGGGTTGGGCGTCTGGAACTCGGTCCCGGCGACGCTCGTGGCGGAAGGTCTCGTCTTCGGGATCGGGCTCGCGCTGTATCTGCGGGCCACGCGGGCGGCCGACCGGGTCGGGAGCTGGGGGCTGTGGTCGATGGTCGCCCTGCTCGTCGTTGCGTTCCTGAGCGGCTTCACGGGCTCGCCGCCGCCGAGCGCGCGCTCTCTCGCCTGGTCAGCGCTCGGGCTGTGGCTGTTCGTGCCGTGGAGCTGGTGGGTGGACCGCCACCGCGTGCCGCGCGGGGCGGTCGCGGGGGAGG
>JADGGV010000722.1 GCA_019689775.1 Gemmatimonadota bacterium | reverse complement strand
ATGCAGCGGCGTCATCGGGACCGGGGCAGGGGTGTCGGCGGCGGCCGGCGCGTTCCGGACCGCCGGCAATGTAGAGGCGGGCGGCGTCGCGTTCAAACGACGGCGGCCGGCGGCGCGCCGGACTTCGCCGAGATGGTCGGCGCGTATACCCGGCTACCGTCCGCGGACGGCAGCCGGGTCCGGCTAGGAGGTGGCGGGACAGGACCGCGCGTCAGGCGACCTTCGCGCAGGCGCGCGCCAGCTTCTCGAGCCCCTCGGCGACCTCGTCCTCCGTGATGAGGAGCGAGGGGCCCATGCGGATGACGTTGCCGTACCGGCCGCCGACGCCGATGAGGAGGCCCTCCTCCTTGGCGGCCTCGAGGAGCGCGTTCGCGCGGGCGGCCGAGTAGGTCTTGGCCACCGGGTCGTCGACGATCTCGAGCGCCTGCATGAGCCCCATCCCGCGGACGTCGCCGATCCAGGGGTAGCGGCGCTGGAGCGCCTCGAGGCCGGCGCGGAACTGCGCGCCGCGCTCGGCGGCGCGCGCGGGCGCGTTCTCGCGCATGAGCACGTCGAGCGTGGCCTCGGCCGCGGCCATGCAGACCGGGTTGCCGCCGAACGTCGAGATCGTCTTCGACGACCAGGCGGCGGCGATCTCGTCCGTCGTCAGCGTCGCGCCGACCGGGAAGCCGTTCGCGATCCCCTTCGCCATCACCATGATGTCCGGCTCCACGCCGGAGTGCTCGATGCCGAACCAGTGGTCGCCGGTGCGGCCGAAGCCCGTCTGCACCTCGTCCGAGATGTAGAGGCCGCCGTACGAGCGGATGATCTCGGCGGCGCGGCGCACGTACGCCGGCGGGAGCACGACGTAGCCGGCGACGCCCTGGATCGGCTCGGCGATGAACGCCGCCGGCCGCCCCGACGTCGTCGTCTCGATGACCTCGACCAGCTCGCGCGCGAAGCGGTCGACGCAGGAACCGTCGCACGGGTCGTGGAACGGGCAGCGGTACGGGTAGGGCCCCTTCGCGTGCTTGATCCCCGCGATCTGGCTCTCCAGCGGCCGCCACGTCGAGTGCGCCGTGATGTTGCCGGTCAGGATCGTGCGCCCGGAGTACGCGTAGCGCAGCGCGATGATCTCGCTGCGCCCCGTGTACATCTGCGCCAGCGTGATCGCCGTCTCGATCGCCTCCGACCCGCTGTTGGTGAAAAACGCGCGCTTGAGCCGGCCCGGCGCGATCCGCGCGAGCCGCTCCGCCACCGCCCCCTGCCCCTCCGTTAGATAGAGCGTGGACGTGTGCCCGAGACGCCGGATCTGCTCGGTGACCCGCTCCACCACCTCCGGGTGGCAGTGGCCGACCGACGTCGTCAGGATCCCGGCGAAGAGGTCGAGGTACTCGCGCCCGCGGTCGTCGCGGACACGCACGCCGCTCGCCTCCGTGAGCACGATCGGCTCGGCGTAGTACGGCTTCGCGCACGGGAAGACGTACTCGTCGTGAAGCCGACGCGCGTCGGCCACCGGGGCGGGGATGGGCGAGGAGATCGTTTCGAGCAAGGGAGCCTCCGTGGGTGAACGCCGCGTCGCAATCGTACGTCGCCGCGCCGCGAAGCGTCAAGCGCTCGACGTGGGCGCCCGACGCGGGCGCCCAC
>JADGGV010000721.1 GCA_019689775.1 Gemmatimonadota bacterium | reverse complement strand
CCGGCGGCGGGCGCCGCCCGCGCGGCGCGCCGCCGACAGCGCCTCCCACGGCGCCCGCACGCCGGCGCCGCCCACGACGCCGGGGCGCCAGCCCTCGAGGAGGAGCGCGTCGGCGGTGGCGTACGTGGCCGCGAGCGCGGCCAGCTCGTCGGCGCTCCGCGGCCGGATCGCCTTCCAGACGGCGATCCCCGTTGCGCGCCGGAGCGCATCGACGTCCTCGGCGCGCTCGGCGCCATGGAGCTGGACCGTGTCCAGCGCGAGCGTGCGGGCGAGCGCCGCGACATCGGCCGGAGCCGCATCCACGAACACGCCGACCCGCCGGAGGTTCCCCGCCGCGGCGAAGATCCTGGCCGCCTGGTCGACGTCCTGGGACCGGGAGAACCCCGGCGAGAGGATGACGCCGACATAGTCGGCGCCGGCCGCCGCCGCCGCCCGCGAATCCTCCGGGCGGCAGACGCCGCAGATCTTCACTTCCACGACGCCGTCGCCTCCGGCACCCCACGCCGCGGCTCACCGCGCGGGCGGCCCGCCAGCGCGCGCGCCGCAGCCTCCAGCTCGGCCGACCGCATCAACGACTCGCCGACGAGCACCGCGTCCACACCGGCCCCGGCCAGACGATCGACGTCCTCCGGCCCGCGGATCCCGCTCTCGGCGACCAGCACGCCCCCGGGCGGGACCGAGCCGGCCAGCGAGAGCGTCACGCCCAGGTCGGTGCGGAACGTGTCCAGGTCCCGATTGTTGATGCCGACGACCGTCGCGCCAGCGGCCAGCGCGCGGTCCAGCTCCGCGCGGTCGTGCACCTCGACCAGCACGCCCAGCCCGAGCTCCCGCGCAAGCGCGTGCAGCGCCCGAAGCCGCGCATCGTCCAGGATCCGCACGATCAGCAGCACCGCGTCCGCGCCCGCCGCGCGCGCCTCCCAGACCTGCACCTCGTCCACCAGGAAGTCCTTGCGCAACGCCGGGAGCCCCACCGCCGCGCGAGCAACCGCCAGGTCCTCCAACGAGCCGTCGAAGTAGTCGCGGTCCGTGAGCACGCTCAGCGCCGCGGCCCCCGCGGCCGCGTACGCCCGCGCAACCTCCGCGACCGAAAGCTCCGGCCGGATCGACCCCGCCGACGGCGAGCGCCGCTTGATCTCCGCGATCAGCCCCACGCACGCGCCCGCCCGCAGCGCCGCCTCGAACGGCCGCGGCGCCGGCGCGGCCTCCGCCCGGGCGCGCAGCTCCGCGCGCCGCGGCGCCAGCGCCGCGACCTCCTCCCGCTTGGTGGCGACGATGCGCCCCAGCATGCCAGACAACCCTTGCACTTCGGTTCTCTTTCGGGTAAGTTGGGTTTCGGTGGACTTTCGGAAACGCGGCCCCCGGACGGGATGTGCGGTATGCCTCTGACCAAGCGACAGAAGGAGATCCTGGACTTCCTGCACGCGTTCGTGGCGGAGCACGGCTACGCGCCGAGCTTCGAGGAGATCGCGCGCCAGTTCAACTACTCCTCGCTCGCGACCGTGCACGAGCACCTCGAGAATCTGCGGGGGAAGGGGTACATCCGAAAGGGCTACAACGCGAGCCGGTCGATCGAATTGGTGCCGATGGGGCTGCGCGTGGGGGCGGTGGAACTGCCGCTGCTGGGGAAC
>JADGGV010000068.1 GCA_019689775.1 Gemmatimonadota bacterium | reverse complement strand
AGCCCGCCCAATGTATCCCCACCCCTCGCCGCGCGCGACCGCGCCGCGCCGTCTGTCGCGGACCTCCGCGGCCCTGCGCCGCGGCGCGCGGTCCCGTGCTCGACACGCCGCGCCGCCCCCGCTCCCCGCCGGGGCTGGTCAATGTCGCGGGCGCGCATCATATTTCACATCCTCCGTTTTTCCGGATCATCCCGGTCAGCCAGGACCATTCCATGCGCCTCAGCCGTTCCCGCGGACGGGCGCCCCGTCGCGCCCGGTCGGCCGCGACGTGGTGCGGTCTCGCCGCCGCGCTGCTCGCCGCGCCCCCCCTCTTCGCCCAGCAGCCGGCCGCCGGGCCGGCGCCGGTCGCCGTCAGCGTCGCGCCGGACACGAGCGCAACCACCACCGCCGCCCTCCTCCGCGACCTGAAGGCGCGCACCATCGGCCCCGCGGCGATGAACGGCCGCATCACGGCGCTCGCGGTGCCCGAGACGCCGGGGCACAAGGTCATGTACGCGGGCACCGCCGGCGGTGGGGTGTGGAAGACCGCGAACGCGGGCGTCACCTGGGAGCCGGTCTTCCCGCGCCAGGGCTTCGCATCCATCGGCGACGTCGCGGTCGCGCCGTCCGACCCCCGCGTCGTCTGGGTCGGCACCGGGGAGCGGAACTCGCTCCGCTCCAGCGGCTGGGGCGACGGCGTCTACCGATCGGTGGACGGCGGCAAGACCTGGAAGCGCGCCGGGCTCGAGGACACGCGGCAGACCGGGCGCATCGTGATACACCCCAGGAACCCGGACGTTGTCTACGTCGCCGCGCTCGGTCACCTCTGGGGCCCGAATCCGGAGCGCGGCGTCTTCAAGACCGAGGACGGCGGCAAGACGTGGCGGAAGATCCTCTTCGTCGACGACACCACGGGCGCTGTCGACCTCAAGATGGACCCGTCCAACCCGGAGGTGCTGTACGCCGCCACCTGGCACCGCCTGCGCTGGGGCGGGAGCCGGATGGAGGGCGCCGGCGCCGGCAGCGGCATCTGGAAGACGACGGACGGCGGCCGCACCTGGAAGCGCCTGACCGACCCGGCGCTCCACAACGGCCTGCCGACGGAGCCGATGGGGCGGATCGGCCTGGCCATCTCCCCGCGCAACCCGCGGACGATCTACGCCGTCGTGCAGGTGGCGCGCGGCTCGACGGACCCGCGGGCGAGCCCGGAGGGCGGCCTCTTCCGCAGCACCGACGGCGGCGCGAGCTGGATGCGCGTCAACGACCTGTCCGCGGTCCCGGACTACTATTACAACGAGGCCTGGGTCGACCCGTCCGACGACCGCACGGTCTGGCTGGCGGGCACGACGCTCGACTACTCGACCGACGGTGGAAGCACGATCGCCTCGCTCCGCCTCGAGCGCGTCCACTCCGACCACCACGCCCTCTGGATCGACCCGTCCGACCCGGAGCACATGGTCCTCGGCAACGACGGCGGCGTCTACATCACGTTCGACGGCGGGAAGAAGTGGGCGCATCAGATCATCTCCGTCGCGCAGTTCTACGAGGCCGACCTCGACACCACCCGCCACCCCTACCACGTCTGCGGCGGGATGCAGGACAACGGCGTCTGGTGCGGCCCCAGCCAGACCCGCGAGCGGATCGGCATCACCGACGCCGACTGGTACCAGGTCTACGGTGGCGACGGCATGCGCTCCGCCGTCGCGCCCGACTCCCCGACCACACGCTACGCCGAGTACCAGTTCGGCGCACTCTCTCGCTGGGACGTCAACGAGTGGCGCTACGTCTCGATCCAGCCGCAGGCCGAGGACGCCGGCGTCGAGAGCGGCTTCGAGTTCCGCTTCGACTGGGACGCGCCGTTCATCGTCTCGGCCCACGACCCGACCGTCCTCTACTTCGGCGGCAACCACCTCTTCCGCTTCACCGACCGCGGCCGCACCTGGCGCATCCTCGGTCCCGACATGACGCGCCAGGATCGCCACGCCCCGGAGCCCGACGTCGGCCACACCGGCTACCACGCGCTCCACTCGATCGCCGAGTCGCCGATCGACCGCCACGTCCTCTGGACCGGGAGCGACGACGGCCTCCTCTGGACCACGTCCGACGGCGGCCGCACCTGGCGTAACCTGACCGCCGCCATCCCGGACACGCTCGCCCGCCGCTGCGTCGTCAGCGAGATCGCCGCCTCCCGCTTCGACGCCCGGCGCGCCTACGTCACCTACGACTGCCACGACCGCGACGACTACCGACCCCGCGTCTACCGAACCACCGACGGCGGCGCCACGTTCGCCGACATCTCCGGCGACCTCCCGGCCGACGCCGGCAGCCATGTCGTCCTCGAGGACGCCCGCAACCCGAACCTCCTCTTCGTCGGCACGGAGCGCGGCCTTTACTTCACGCTCGATGGCGGCCGCCGCTGGCGGCACGTCGAGGCCGGCCTCCCCGCCGCCGCGGTGCGCGACCTCGACCTCGTCCCCGCGGCCGGCGAGCTTGTCGTGCCGACGTTCGGCCGCGGCGTCTGGATCCTCGACGTCGCCGCGCTCGAGCAGCTCACCGACTCCGTGCTCGCGCTCCCGGCCGCGCTCCTCGACGTCCCGCCCGCCCGCCAGTTCGAGACCCGCGACACCTACGGCGAGGTCGGCGACGCCTTCTTCCGCGGCCAGAACCCGCCGTACGGCGCGCGCATCGCCTACTGGCTCGGGCGCGACGCCGGCGCGGACGTGACGCTCACGATCCGGCGCGCCGCCCCGGCCGGCCCCGCGGCGCCCGTCGTCGCCGACGGCCACGCCACCCGCGCCGCGCCGACCGGCGGCGCCCCGGCGCCCGGCCAGCTGCAGCCCGCCGCGGAGCGTGCCTCCGCGCCCGACGACATCGTCGCCACGCTCACGGGCTCCGGCCGCCCGGGGCTGCACGTCCTGATCTGGGACCTGCGCTCGAAGGAGCCGCGCCCGCGCGAGATGGGCGGCCCGCTCGGACGCGACGAGCTGCGTCGCGTCCTCCCCGGCCGCTACACCGTCACGCTGAAGGTCGGCGATGCCACGTTCGAGCGCCCGATCCTCGTCGAGGACGGCTGGTTCGAGCGCTCGCGTGGACCCGTGCGCTAGCCGCGCTCCCCGGCCGGCCGCCGACGGGCCCACGGCGGCCGGCACCATCCCCAACGGACGGCCCTACGGAAGGAAGGAAGACATGCACCGAGTCCCGAGCGCCCGTCACCGCGGCAGCGCCCTCGCGCTCGCCGTCGCGCTCGCCACCGGCGTCGCGCCCGTCGACTCCGCCCATGCGCAGCAGGCGCCCGCGCCGGTCCGCTACGACACCTCGCTCTTCACCGGCCTCCAGTGGCGCAACGTCGGCCCGAACCGCGGCGGCCGCTCCATCGCCGTCGCCGGCAGCGACGCGCGCCCCAACGAGTACTACTTCGGCGCGACCGGCGGCGGGCTGTGGAAGACGACCGACGGCGGCAACACCTGGAAGCCGGTCACCGACGGCAAGATCGGCAGCTCCTCCGTCGGCGCCGTCGCCGTCTGCGAGGCGAACCCCGACGTCGTCTACATCGGGATGGGCGAGACCGAGCTGCGCGGCAACATCATGCAGGGCGACGGCGTCTACCGCTCCACCGACGGCGGCAAGACGTGGCAGCACGTCGGGCTCGAGAACTCGCAGGCCATCGCGAAGATCCGCATACTCCCCGGCGGCTGCGACACCGTCGTCGCCGCCGTCTTTGGCCACCCCTACGGCAAGCACCCCGACCGCGGCGTCTTCAAGTCGACGGACGGCGGCAAGACGTGGCGGAAGACGCTCTACCGCAACGACAACACCGGCGCCATCGACCTGGCCGTCGATCCGAAGGACCCGCGGGTGATGTACGCCTCACTCTGGGATGCCTACCGCACCTCCTGGATGCTCTCGAGCGGTGGTCCAGGGAGCGGCATCTTCAAGAGCACGGACGGCGGCGAGACGTGGAAGGAGATCACCCGCAACCCCGGCCTGCCGACGGGGACGCTCGGCAAGATCGGGCTCGCCGTCTCCGGCGCCGACCCGAACCGCGTCTACGCGCTCGTCGAGGCCGAGGATGGCGGCCTCTTCCGCAGCGACGACGCCGGCGCCACCTGGACGAAGGTCAACGACGAGCGCAAGCTCCGGCAGCGCGCGTTCTACTACACGCGCGTCTACGCCGACCCGAAGGACCGCGACGTCGTCTACGTGCTGAACGTGCAGTTCTGGAAGTCGACGGACGGCGGCAAGACGTTCCCGAAGCAGATCCGCCCGCCGCACGGCGACAACCACGACCTCTGGATCGCGTCCAACGACCCGAACCGCATGATCGAGGGGAACGACGGCGGCGGCACGGTCTCCGTGAACGGCGGCGAGACGTGGACCGAGGAGGACTACCCGACGGCGCAGCTCTACCACATCATCGTCGACAACCGCAAGCCGTACTTCGTCTGCGGCGCGCAGCAGGACAACAGCACGATGTGCGCGCCGAGCAAGGGGTGGGGCTTCCTGAGCGCGAACGGCCGCGCGCCGGGCGACTACTTCTACGCCGTCGGCGGCGGTGAGAGCGGCTACATCGCGAACTCGCCCGCCGATCCCGACATCTACTACGCCGGCAGCTACGGCGGCCTGCTCACGGCCTACGACCACTCGAACGGCCAGGAGCGCGCCATCAACCCGTGGCCGGACAACCCGATGGGTTACTCCTCGGGCGACATCGCCGAGCGCTTCCAGTGGACGTTCCCGATCGTGGTCGATCCGCTCGACCCGAAGACCGTCTACGCCGGCTCGCAGTACCTGCTGCGCACGACGAACGGCGGCCAGTCGTGGGAGAAGATCTCGCCTGATCTCACGCGCCACGACCCGAAGACGCTCGGCCCCTCGGGCGGCCCGATCACCAAGGACCAGACGGGCGTCGAGACGTACGCCACGATCTTCTCCATCGCGCCCTCGCCCGTGAAGGCCGGCGTCATCTGGACCGGCTCCGACGACGGCTACGTGCAGGTCACGCAGGACGGCGGCAAGACGTGGACGAACGTGACGCCGAAGGATCTGCCGCCGTTCGCCCGCATCCAGATGGTCGAGGCCTCGCCGCACCAGCCGGGCCGCGCCTACGTGGCCGCCAGCCGCTACCAGTTGGACGACCTCGGCCTCTACGCCTACCGCACCGACGACTACGGCAAGACCTGGACGAAGATCACGAACGGCATCCGCCCCGGCGACTTCGTCCGCGTCGTGCGCGAGGATCCGGTCAAGGAGGGGCTCCTCTATGCCGGCACCGAGCACGGCATCTACGTCTCGTTCGACGACGGCGCCAACTGGCAACCGTTCCGCCTGAACCTGCCCGACGTGCAGGTGCCCGACATCGTCATCCACGAGGGCGACATCGTCATCGCGACGCACGGCCGCTCCGCCTACATCCTCGACGGCGGCGCCGCCTTCCTGCGCCAGCTCTCGCCGGCCGTCGCGCAGCACGACGTCCACCTCTTCAAGCCGACGGACGTGACGCGCTCCGTCGACCGCAACGTCGCCATCCTCTACCACCTGAAGCGGCCGGCGAAGGAGCTGACCGTCGACATCCTCGACGCGCAGGGCAACGTCGTGCGCTCCTTCAAGCACGTCGAGAAGAAGGACACGGCGAAGGCGGCGGCCGGTGATGACGACGAGGACGACGAGGGGCCACGTCGCCCGCAGCAGCCGACGTCGCCGCCGAACAAGGCCGGCCTCAACCGCTTCACCTGGGATCTGCGCTACCCCGGCCCGGTGACGTTCCCGAAGCTCATCATGTGGGCGGCAGGGACGAACGGCCCGCGGGCGCCGGTCGGCACGTACCAGGTCCGCCTCACGGCCGACGGCCAGAGCCAGACGCAGTCCTTCGCCATCGGTCTCGATCCGCGCCTCAAGGGCGTCACGCCGGCCGACATCCAGGCGCAGTTCGACTTCGCCATGAAGATCCGCAACCGCGTGAGCGAGGCGAACGAGGCGGTCATCACGATCCGGGACGTGAAGTCGCAGATCGCCGACCGGCTGAAGAAGAGCGACGATGGAAGCGTGAAGAAGCTCGCGGATGCGTTGACCGGCAAGCTCTCCGGCATCGAGGAGGAGATCTACCAGGTCCGCAACCAGAGCAGCCAGGACCCGCTCAACTTCCCGATCAAGCTCAACAACAAGATCGCCGCGCTCCAGGGCGTGGTGGAGAGCGCGGACGCCCGGCCGACGGACCAGAGCCTGAGCGTGTTCGAGCAGCTCTCGGCCCGGCTCCAGGTCCAGCTCGACGCGCTCAAGACGGCGCTCGACGCCGACCTGCCGCGCCTGAACCGGGCGCTCCAGGGGAAGGGGCTCGAGCCCGTCACGCCGCCGTCGCCCGAGAAGATCCGCACGATCGCGGAGGGCGCGCGCGAGGAGTAGCGCGACCCCGGAAGGGATCGTACCCGGCATGAGGCGACGCCTCCTCTTCGTCTTCCTGGACGGCGTCGGCCTCGGCACCGGCGACCCGGCGGTGAACCCCTTCGCCGCCGGGCGCCTCCCCACCTTCACCGCGCTGCTGGACGGCGCGGCCCCGCTCCTCGAGGCCGCGCCGCGCCGCGCGCGCCGGGCCTCGCTCCTCGGCCTCGACGCCACGCTCGGCACCCCCGGCCTCCCGCAGAGCGGCACCGGCCAGGCCGCGCTGCTGACCGGCGAGGATGCGCCCCGCCTCTTCGGCCGCCACTTCGGGCCGTGGACGCCGACCGCGCTCCGCCCGCTCGTCGCCACGCGCAGCATCCTCGCCCGCGCCCGCGATGCCGGCCGCGACGTCGCGTTCGCGAACGCCTACCCCGAGGAACTCGTCGCCGCCGCCGGCCCCGACCTCGCGCGCCTCCCCGGCCCGCTCCGCGCCGGCCCGCCGCTCGCCGCGCTCGGCGCCGGCGTCCTCACGCGCCACACCGCCGACCTCGAGCGCGGCCGCGCCCTCGCCAGCGAGATCACGAACGACGGCTGGCGCGAGCGGCTCCACCGCCGCAACGTCCCCGCGATCGCACCGGAGGACGCCGGCCGCACCCTCGCCCAGCTCGCCGGCGCGCACGACCTCACGCTCTTCGCCCACTACGCCACCGACTACGTCGGCCACCGCGGCGGCATGCCCGAGGCCGTCGCCGCGCTCGAGCGCGTGGACGCGTTCCTGGCCGGGCTCCTGAACGCGCTCCCCCGGGACGTGCTCCTCGTCGTCGCCAGCGACCACGGCAACATCGAGGACGTCCGCGCCGGCCACACCACGAACCCCGCGCTCGCCCTCGTCGCCGGAGATGGCCACGAGGAGCTGGGCGAGCTACGCGCGCTCACCGACGTCGCGCCCGCCGTGCTGCGCTGGTTGGAGATCGAGTAGGCAGCGACTCGGTGCGCCCCTGGCGTTATGGACCCGGATTTCGGCTCGCAACCCGCGCCAGCGGCCGGGCGCCGCGCGTGCGGGTCGTCGATCGCAAGAGTTTCTTGATGCCAACAAGGGCAGAGCGATATTCATGATCGCCGTAGAAACTGTTCCAAACAGTATCCGCACGGGTACCGCACAGCTTGTGCGTCATATCCGGTCCGGCGAAGCCGTTTGCCGTTCCCGCTCCCGGCCGTTCGCGAGCGGGAACGTACGCGAAAGCGCGACGGAACGAGCGAACCCCGTATCTCACCGCATTGGACGTCTGGCAGTCGTTCACGGTCAAGGTGATGTACGGACGGGAACGGCACGACCATGGGAACCACGCAATTGACATTCGCCTTGGCGCTGCTCGTGAGCGCAACCGGCGCCGGTGGTCTGCACGCGCAGTTCCCGACCGATACGCTCGATGCCCGCGGTGTGGTGGCCCATTTCCGCGCGACCGGAATTGCGGCGGCGGCTATGCGTTTTCTCGACCAGGAGGGGGGAAGACACTCGCTGAGGGAGCTGGATGAGGTTGCCGACAGCTTGGTCGCGATCGTGGTGTCCTACCGCCGGCAAGGCTCGCTCACCACGGATCGGGCGGCGCAGGAGGCGTTAACGGCGTTGGCGGCACCAGCATCGCCGGGCCACATCGCGGAGCTGACGCGGAAGCGGGCAGAGCGAGGGTTGCCGCCGCCCATACCTTATCCGCACGCGTTCGGGAAGCTGGTCGAGGTGGTTCGGCGTGCGAACGACGTTGGGATCCGGGGCGCAACACTCTGGACGCTCACGCAACTCGGTGATACCGCTCGCGCGGTCGCGTTCCTCGCCGAGGTGGCGAAATCCAACGACCCGATTGCGCCGGCGGCTATTCAGTATCTGTCCCTGGACACCGGTGACGCTGGCCTGGCGGCCCTTCGCCGGCTCTACCAGACGGACGCCGTGGTGCATCCGGTGGCCCGGGAGCACCTCGAGGCGCTCGCGTTCGTTCGCGGCTGGAAGCGATAGCGGCGCCTCTAACGGGCGCGCCCGTCAAACCTCCCGCCCCGCGAGCGACAGCCCCGCCAGCGCGAGCATCACCACGCCGTACCCGGCGATGAACGCGAACGCGTCCCAGGGGATCGGCTTCACGTCGGCGAACGCGCCCTCCAGCCGGAGGAACTGCGCCTGCGGCGGGAGCAGGAACGTGATCAGCTCGACGGTCCCGGGCGGCGCGCCGGCGAGCATCCCGGCCTGCGAGAGCGCGTTCCAGACGAGCGAGACGAGCGCGAGTAGCAGCGCGATCCAGGCGTCGCCCCGCGTCCACACGGACAGCAGCGCGACGAGCCCGCCGTAGCCGATCACGTAGGCCAGGATCAGGACGAACGTGGCGGGGCCGGCCCACTCCCCGCCGAGCATGATGAGGTCGAACGTCGGCATCAGCACGGCGCTCAGCGCGAACGCCGCGGCGCCGAGCGTGAGGAACCGCAGGCCGTAGATCCGGAGGAGCGACGTCGGGCGCACCGCGTACACGCGCGCGTACCCCTCCGTGCGGTCGTAACTGACCAGCCCGGCCATCAGCACGAGCACCGCGACCAGCGGGTAGCGGCCGAGGATCCAGCCGAGCACGAGGAGCCCGGACGCCAGCGGCAGTCCGCCGACGAGGAACAATGTGTTCACGTCGACCTGGCCGTGCTCTCCCGTCGCCAACACCCGGCCCGTGATCGCGGCGGCCAGGAACACCGCGGCGAAGGCGACGAGCGCGAGCAGCCGGCGCCGGCGCGCGCGCAGCTCCAGGCCGACCAGCCCGAGCGCGCTCACGACTCCCTCCCCAGCGCGCGCCGCACCCGCTCCTCCAGCGCCTCGGTCGCCGGCGCCACCGAGGCGACGACGGCGCCCGCATCCAGCAGCGCCGCGAGCCGCCGGCTCAGCTCGGCCGCGTCCGCCGCGCGCACGCGGTAGACGCCGGGCGCGCCGGCCATCGGCTCCGCGCCCGGGAACGCCTCCTCCAGCGCCGGCGCCTCGCCGGCCAGCTCGAGCCGGTACGTCCGCTCCCCGCCGGTCGGCGCCAGGTCGAGGATCTCGCGCACGTGCCCCCGCTCCAGCAGCACCGCCTTCCCGGCGAGCCGCTCGACCTCCGCCAGATCATGGCTCGCCAGCAGCACGGTCCGACCGGCGCGCCGCAGCTCCTCGACGACGGCGCGGAACCGGATCCGCCAGAGCGGGTCGAGCCCCTCCGTCGGCTCGTCCAGCACGACCAGCTCGTGCTCGCCCAGCAGCGCCTGCGCGAGCCCCAGCCGCTGGAGCAGCCCGTGGGAGAGCGCGCCCACCGCCTTGCCGGCGTGCGGCCCGAGGCCGAAGCGCTCGATCGCCTGATCCGCCCGCCGCCGCGCCTCCGCCGCGTCGTACCCTTCCAGCCGCGCGAGCGCCACCAGCGTTGGCCGCACCGTCCACTCCGGCGGGAGCCGGAACCGCTCCGGCAGGTACGACGCGCCGTGCCGCCGCAGGTACCGCCGCGGCGCCGCGCCCCCGAGCCGCACGCGCCCCTCCGTCGGGTGGAGGAACCCCAGCAGCAGCGCGAACAGCGTCGTCTTTCCCGCGCCGTTCGGCCCCACCACGCCCCACGCCTCGCCGGCCGGCACCTCCAGCGTCACGCTCGAGAGCGCCTCCACGCCCCCGCGCCCGCGCCGGGCCCCGAACCGCTTCGTCACCGCCTCGAATGCGATCATCGCCGTCCCGGGCATGCAACGTGCTCCGTGCCCACCCCGTCATGAACACCACACCGATGGAACGCCGCGGCAGGGGACGCGGCTGGCGGGCCCGCCTCTGGGACGTGATCTATCGGACGATCCGCTTCGTCGCGCAACACGTCCGCGGCTTCTACCCCGCCGTCCTGGCGTTCCTCGCCATCGCCTTCCTCGGCGCCGCGGCCGTCGTCGCGTTCGTCGCGCTCGCCAAGGTCGTGCTCGAAGGCGCCACCGCGCCCCTCGACGACGCCATCCTCCGGTGGTTCGCGCGCCACCGGACGCCGCTGCTCACCGCCGTCGCGCTCGAGGTCACGCAGCTCGGCACCGGCATCGTGCTCGTGACGATGATGCTCGTCTCCGCCGCGTTCCTCTGGCTCACGAAGCACCGCTACTCCGCGGCGCTCCTTTGCGTCGGCATCCTCGGCGCCGCGATCCTGAACGTCGCGCTCAAGGACGCGTTCCTGCGCCCCCGCCCGACCAGCGTGCACCCGCTCGCCGTCGTCGGCTCCGCATCGTTCCCGTCCGGCCACGCCATGGTCTCCTTCGTGGCCTACGCCGCCGTCGCGCTCCTCGTCTCCCGGCTCGAGAGCGGCGCCACGGTCCGCGCCGTCACCTGGACCCTCGCCATCCTCCTGATCGCCGCCATCGGCGTGAGCCGCGTCTACCTCGGCGTCCACTATCCATCCGACATCGTCGCCGGCTACCTCGCCGGCCTCGCCTGGATCGCCTTCGTTGCCGCCGGCATCGCGGCGCTCCGCGTCTTCGCCCACCGCCGGCCGCAGATCCGCGCCGTCGAGCGCGACCTCGACGCCGAGGCCGAGCGCGCTGCCGGAGCGCGCCCGTGAGCGAGGAAGCGCGCCGCCAGCCCGACGCCCGCGGCGCCGAGCCGATCCCGCCCGGCTCGCTCCTCCGCTCGATCCCCTGGCTCCTCCTCCTCTGCGGCTGGCTCCTCGCCTACGCCGTCGGCGTCGCCGTCGGACTCCTCGTCCGCGCCCTCGGCTGGTGGCACGGCGACGCCTGGGAGCGCCTCCTCCTCACCCGCATCCATGCGACGGTCTCGCCGGCGCTCGACCGCGTCATGCTCACCGCGCCCTGGCTCGGCACGAACTACTCGCTCGCGCCCCTCGTCGCCATCGCCGCCGTCTGGCTCTGGCTCGGGCACCGACGCGTCAGCGCCGCGCACCTCGCCGTCGTCCAGCTCGGCAGCGCGCTCCTCAACGCGGCGCTCAAGTTCACGCTCGTCCGCGACCGCCCCGCGCTCTTCGAGCCGCGCGGCCAGTTCGCGCTCCCGTCGTTTCCGAGCGGCCACGCGATCGCCGTCACCAGCGTCGTCCTCACCGCGGCCTACCTCGTCTACCGCAGCGGGCACGGCCGCTGGGCCTTCGTCGTCGCCGCCTGCTTCTGGATCGTCGTCCTCTACTCCCGCATCTACCTCGCCGTGCACTGGCCCACCGACGTCGTCGCCGGGATCGGCGTCGGCGCCGTCTGGCTCGCCGCCACCCTCGGCGCCTTCGCGCCGCTGCACGACCGCGCGCGCGGCGCCGGCTAGGCCCGGCCGGAGTCGGCCGGCCCGCGCATGGCGCCGCCCCGCCCGCCGCCGCAGTCTCCTCCGCCATGTCGCGAACCACGCCCCGCGTGCTCGGCCGCCTCCTCGTCGCCGCCGGCGCCGTCTCCGACGCCGACGTCGACGCCGCCCTCGACGAGCAGCGGCGCACCCGCGAGCGCCTCGGCGAGATCCTCGTGCGCCGCGGCCTCGACCCCGAGGCTGTCGCCCGCGCGCTCGCCGTCCAGCTCCGCATCCCGTTCGTCGGCCCCACGCTGGCCCCCGCGCCCGACGCGCTCCGCCTCGTCGACGCCGCGCTCGCCCGCCGCCTCCGCGTGCTCCCCCTCGCCGCCACCGAGCGCACGCTCCGCGTCGCCATGGCCGACCCGCTCGACCTCGCCGCCCTCGACGACCTCCAGTTCCAGACCGGCCGCCGCATCGAGCCCGCCGTCGCCGTCCCCGCCGCCGTCGAGCGCGCCCTCGCCGAGGCCTACGCCCCGCGCGACGTCCAGGCCGTCCTCGGCCGCCTCCCGACCCCGACCGCCC
>JADGGV010000720.1 GCA_019689775.1 Gemmatimonadota bacterium | reverse complement strand
CCGGTGTGGCCTGCTGCGTTGGCGGCGGCTGCTGCGCCGCCGCGCGCCCCGCCCACGCCAGCCCGATCACGAGCCCGACTCCGTACCGCCTGCGTATCACCCCTCGGACCATCGACTCATCCTCGCCGATTCAGTCTTCGCCCCCGCGCCCCCGCCCGGCCGTTCGGCGGAATGGAGGCGCGGGGGCGCGGCGGAGCGGGAGATCGCTTGTCCCCATTCTCCTGCTCGTCCACGCCCCCGCTCCGGCCGTTCGGGGCACCGGGGGAGCCGGAGACGGCGCGATCCCCCGCTCCGCGGCGAGTCGCGCGCAGGCCGGAGGAGACCCCGCTACCGGTAGATCAGGTACTTTGCCCTCGTCTTCGCGAACTCCGCCTGGTCCCGCTCCCACGCCTTGAGCAGCTCCGCCACGGTCCCGTTCTCGATCGCCTCCCGCAGCTTCTTCGTCCCGCCGTGGCGCTCGATCGTCAGCAGTCCCGGCTCGCGCGCGTTGCTCCCCCGCCACTCGAACTTGTCCGGGTGCATCTTCCGGATCTGCTCGATCACGAGCAGCGACGCCGCGATCGGCCGGTACGCGTTCCGGTCGGTGATCACGAAGCGCACGCCCTTCAGCGTCTGGCCGGGGTACTTCCGCGCCGCGGAGTCCGTCGGGATGTCGACCGCCTCGAAGCGCACGCCGGGGAGCTTCATCGCGTTCATCGTCGCCGCAAGCCTCACGTTGTCGAGCCACGGCGCGCCGATCTGCTCGAACGGCGCTGACGTGCCGCGCCCCTCCGACACGTTGACCGCCTCGAAGAACACCGTGCCGGGGTAGTGGATCGCCGCCTCCAGCCGGCGGATGTTCGGCGACGGGTTGACCCACGGCAGCCCCGTCTCGTCGAACCACATGTCGCGCCGCCACCCCTGCATCGGCACGACCGTCAGGTCGGCGCCGATGTGCTGCTCCGCGTTGTACATCTTCGCCAGCTCGCCCACGGTCATGCCGTGCCGCGACAGCACCGGGTAGATGCCGACGAACGTCTCGAAGCCCGGCTCCAGCCGGTTCCCCTCGAGGATCGTCCCCGTGACCGGATTCGGGCGGTCGAGCACGACGAACGGGATCCCCTTCCTCGCCGCCGCCTTCATCGCCAGCGCCATCGTCGACTCGAACGTGTACTGCCGCACGCCCAGGTCCTGGATGTCGTAGACCAGCACGTCCACGTCCTTCAACATCTCCGGCGTCGGCTCCCGCGTCTCGCCGTACAGCGAGTAGATCGGCAGCCCCGTCCGCTCGTCCGTGCTCGACTCCACCCGCGTCTCGGCGACGCCGCGGATCCCGTGCTCCGGCGAGAACAGCGCGACCAGCGTCACGCCCGGCATCGCGCGGATCAGGTCGATCGTCGACCGGCGCTGGCGGTCGATCCCGGACTGGTTCGTGATCAGGCCGATGCGCTTCCCCTTCACCACGGCCGGCGGGTTCGCGACGAACACCTCGACGCCCGGGCGCACCACCGGCGCGCGCGGCTTCGACGACGGCGTTCCCGGCCCCGGCGCCGGCATCGACGCGCAGAGCAGCGGGGTGACCAGCAGAAATGCGGCGAGGCGACTCATCTCGTCCCTGTCTCCATTGGGGTGGGGGTGGCCGCGATCGGGGT